>CANJDA010000160.1 GCA_947472705.1 Flavobacteriaceae bacterium | reverse complement strand
TGTGCTCTTCCGATCTGATTCCGAAGTAATGGAGAAAGGCTTGTCATCAAACGATGAAGTAATTGACATTCATCATGCGGGGACAACTATGCGATTTCTAACGGCCTATTATGCTATACAGGAAAATTGTGAAGTTGTTTTAACAGGTTCACCCCGAATGCAAGAAAGACCAATTGCCATTTTAGTAGAGGCGCTTAGACAACTTGGAGCCGAAATTAATTATGAAAAAAAAGAAGGCTTTCCACCCATTAGTATCAAAGGCAAAAAGTTATCTAAAAGCAAAGTTTCTCTTCCAGCTAATGTCAGCAGCCAATATATTTCAGCGTTATTACTTATTGCACCAAAACTTGAAAACGGATTGGAGCTAACCTTGGAAGGCGAAATTACTTCGGTTCCCTATATCAAAATGACTTTAGCATTGCTAAACGAAATAGGAGTAGAAACTTCATTTATTGGTAATAAAATAGGAATACATGCAAAACTTGCAACTCAAATTTCCAAAATTATAACTGTAGAATCTGATTGGTCTTCCGCCTCTTATTATTATTCTATTGTTGCCTTATCAGAACTTGGAACCAAAATAACATTATCAAGTTTTAAAGAAAATAGCCTGCAAGGTGATTCCGTTTTAGCTGAAATTTATAAAAACTTAGGAGTGGAAACTGTTTTTAAAGCCAATACAATTCTATTACGCAAAACCAATAACTCATTACTTACCACTCAAAACTTGCAACTAAAAAACGCTCCCGATATTGCTCAAACCATAGTTGTAACGTGTTTTGGATTAGGTGTTGGCTGTAAATTAATGGGTTTGCATACCCTCAAAATTAAAGAAACCGACCGTTTAACAGCCTTGAAAAATGAGCTGACCAAACTCGGAGCAAAAGTGTCAATTACCAATGAAAGCTTGACTTTAGAACCTACATCAACTATTAATAATGATGTAGTAATTAAAACTTACCAAGACCATAGAATGGCCATGGCCTTTGCACCTTTAGCATTAAAAGTTCCAATAATAATTGAAGAAGCTGAGGTGGTTTCTAAATCCTATCCTACATTTTGGGAGGATTTAAAAAGTATAGGGTTTATTATAAAAGAAGGATAAAGTCGGGATGACTGGATTCGAACCAGCGACCCCTAGCACCCCATGCTAGTACGCTACCAGGCTGCGCTACATCCCGAACTGTGCCACAAAAATAGTAAAAATAAAAATAAACCTCTTTTTACTTGACAACGCCTACTTGACGATAGTATATTTGCAGTTCGTTAAATTTTATGGGTTGACCCATAAATTACAACATATAACTCTTAACTTTTTCAAATGAAATTATCTCATTTCCAGTTTAATCTTCCTGCCGAATTACTAGCAGAGTTCCCAGCCGAAAACCGTGACGAATCAAGATTAATGGTTGTCAATAGAAAAACTAAAACCATTGAACATAAATTATTTAAAGATATTATCAATTATTTTGATGATGGCGATGTAATGATTTTGAATAATACCAAAGTTTTCCCAGCACGTATGTACGGAAATAAAGAAAAAACAGGTGCTCGTATTGAAGTTTTCTTATTAAGAGAATTAAATGCTGAGCAACGTCTTTGGGATGTATTAGTAGATCCAGCACGTAAAATAAGAATCGGAAACAAATTGTATTTTGGTGAAGATGATTCATTGGTGGCAGAGGTAATTGACAACACCACTTCTCGTGGAAGAACGTTACGTTTTTTATATGATGGTTCGTATAACGAATTCCGTAGAAAATTGACAGAACTTGGAGAAACTCCAATCCCAAAATACATTAATCGTGAAGTAACCGAAGATGATGCCGAGCGTTATCAAACGATTTATGCCAAAGAAGAAGGTGCAGTAGCAGCTCCAACTGCAGGGTTGCATTTTTCAAAACACCTTTTAAAACGTTTAGAAATTAAAGGAATAAATTTTGCCGAAGTAACTTTACATGTAGGGTTGGGAACTTTCAACCCCGTTGAAGTTGAAGATTTATCCAAACACAAAATGGATTCCGAAGAGTTGATTATCTCAGAAGAAGCCTGTAATATTGTGAACTCGGCTAAAGAGAAAAAGAGAAAAGTATGCTGCATTGGAACCACCTCAATGAGAGCTATTGAAAGTTCTGTTTCTTCAGCAAGAACCTTAAATCCTTATGTGGGTTGGACCAATAAATTTATTTTTCCTCCTTATGATTTTAGTATAGCCGATTGTATGGTGACTAATTTCCACACGCCAAAATCAACTTTATTAATGATGGTTTCTGCTTTTTGTGGCCACGATTTGATGAAGAAAGCCTACGAAGAAGCCATCAAAGAAAAATACCGCTTCTACTCTTATGGTGATGCCATGCTGATATTATAAAAATACTTACTTATAGAAATCCCGTTAGAATGACGGGATTTTTTTATGACTTGTGCTGATACATTTCAGTAGCCAAACTCTTGGTATTCTTTAAATCATATTCCTGCTGTCCGCTCTACTTCGGTGCCGCTCCCATCAGGGCTAAATACAATCTTTAGGATTAAAATATACTCTTTACTTTTTTTCTTTGCTCTTTGCTCTTTACTCTTTACTCTTTTTTCTATTTTTACGCTTCAAACATACAAACAATGATTTTTCAAAACACACGCGAATTTGCGCAACAACTCGATACCCAAGACGAATTAAAGCAGTATAGAAATGAATTCATTTTTCCACAGCACAATGGTAAAAATGTAATTTATTTTACTGGGAATTCTCTAGGTTTACAACCCAAAAGAACAAAACAATATGTTGACGATGTGATGAATGATTGGGGAAATCTTGCTGTTGAAGGCCATTTTTATGCCGAAAAACCTTGGTGGGATTACCATGAAAGATTTGCTAATCCATTGAGCGAATTAGTAGGAGCAAAACCATCCGAAGTAACAGTCATGAACACCTTGACAGTGAATTTACACTTGCTAATGGTTTCGTTTTACCGCCCAACTAAAACACGTTACAAAATCATCTGTGAAGAAAAAGCCTTCCCATCAGACCAATATATGTTTCAAGGACAAGTTGGTTTTCATGGCTATAAACCCGAAGATGCTATAGTAGAAATCAAAAGAAGAGAAGGAGAACACAATATTCGTTTAGAAGATATTTTGGCAAAAATTGATGAAGTTGGGGATGAATTAGCCTTAGTGTTATTTGGAGGGGTAAACTATTATACGGGTCAGGTTTTTGACATGAATGCCATAACCGAAGCTGGGCATAAAGTAGGCGCTATGGTCGGATTTGATTTAGCTCACGCAGCTGGAAATATTGCATTAAAACTACACGATTGGAATGTTGATTTTGCGGCTTGGTGTAGTTATAAGTATATGAATTCAGGACCAGGCAATGCTTCAGGGTGTTTCATTCATGAAAAACATCATACCAATAAAGAACTATCTAGATTTGGCGGTTGGTGGGGACACAACAAAGAGCGTCGCTTTAAAATGGAACCTCAATATGACCCTATCGTAGGAGCTAATGGTTGGCAGGTGAGTAATCTTCCAATATTGTCCTTAGCACCTTATTTGGCATCCATTGAAATGTTTGCCGAGGTAGGAATGGAAAAACTTATCAAAAAAAGAAACCAACTCACAGCGTATTTAGAATTCATTCTTTACGAAATAGGAAAAGAATTAGAAGACTCAAATTTTGAAATAATTACACCAAATAATCAGGAGCAAAGAGCTTGTCAATTATCCGTTTTTTTACACGGACAAGGAAGAAGTTTATTTGATTATTTAATGAAAAATGGAGTTGTTACCGATTGGCGTGAACCTAATGTAATCCGATTGGCACCAGCACCATTTTACTGTTCTTATGAAGATATGTATGAATTCGGGCAAATTATAAAACAAGGTATTTTAACACTAAAATAATTTGTTTTCTAAAAAACAATTTGTTGATTTGCAATTCGTTATTAACCAAACCACATACTAATAAATTTAAAAATGAAACAAAAATTACTTTTCGCAATTATAACCTTAGTAGCTTTCGCCTATTCGATGACTGCTCAGGTTTCTGAAAATGAAAATGCTGCTAAAGAATGGATTAGAAATCATTCCGCAGAACTTAATATCAAAAATACAGATGTATTTAAACTATCTTTTGTTAGAAAAAGCCTATCAGGAGAAACACTTCGTTTTCAACAAATGGTTGGTGATGTGCCTGTTTTTCAATCTGAAATAGTTGTGCATTTTTCACCTGAAAATAAAATTTCAAACTATGATAGCTCCTATGTTAATAAAGAAGTAACTATCAATACCGTTCCTTCAATTACAAGTGAAATTGCTATTGCTACTTCTAATGAGGCATTGAAAATTACTGGGTATACTTCTTTTCAAGAATGCAAACTTTTTGTTTATACCCAAACACCAGAAACCAAATTAGTGTATAGAGTACTTACAGATAATGAGAATATTAGAGGAAGTTGGGAAACTATAATTGACGCACAAACAGGTGTTATCATTAGCCAAAAGGATATTGCAAGATACCATCATAAAGGCAATCCAAATCAAAAAACAACTCCTCCAACTAGTAATTCAGCACAGTCAACAAATTTTGAAAGTGGAACAGGTATGATTTTTAACCCTGATCCATTATCAGTTGTACAAACGGTTTATGGTGGTAGCTATGTTGATAGTAATGATGCTACGAACACCTTACTTAATAATGCAAGAACTTCGGTTACTTTGCCAGAAATTGAAAATTTATCAGGTACTTATAAATTGAAAGGGACTTATGCTGAAATCAAAAATTTAGCCAATCCAAACAAAGGATTATTTACACAAACTGCTGCTACAGGTGGTAGCTCGTTTAATTTTAATAGAAATCAAGATGGTTTTGAAGCTGTGAACGCCTACTACCATATTGATAAAAGTTTGCGTTATATCAATCTTACATTAGGAATTCCATGTGTTTCGCTTGTTAATTCAGGAGTTTTATGGTTTGACCCAAG
>CANJDA010000159.1 GCA_947472705.1 Flavobacteriaceae bacterium | reverse complement strand
GGAGAGAATGCCGTTCACGGTTCAGATTCTGATGAAAATGCTGCTATAGAAGGTGCTTTTCACTTTGCTGGTAGAGAGCAATTCTAGTATACTATAGTTACTCAAAAAAAGAAATCCCACTTCAATGAAGTGGGATTTCTTTTTTTAAATAAATGTTAAGGCATTGCCCTACAATTACTTTATTAGTTATTTTCGTTACAGAAAACTATATTTAAAAATCAAAAAATCAATTTTATGAAAAAACAAATCCTTGCTGCTTTAGTGGTTTTAATCTCATACACTGCTTTTGCTCAAACAACAACTGAAAAAAAAGAGAGTAAATTTGAGATTGAAGTAAATACCAAATTAGGGTTTGCTAAATTAAAACAAACTGGAAATGTGCCCTTAAACGGGAACGTTAATGGTGGCGATTTATTATTATCATTCCCTTTGGGAAAAAAATGGAATATTGCTTCTGGTGTTGGTTTTTTAGAATTTGACGCTAATCAAAATATTGCAGGAAATACTGCAAGTTTGAGAAATTCATACATACATATTCCGGTGCAATTAAATAATGATTTTAGTCTTTTTAGTAATGAAAAAACTGAAAATCAAAAAATATTTTTCACTGTAGGATTGGGTCTATATGCCAACACACTTTTAAAACAAGAATTACAAACTGTAAACGGAAATAGTCGTACTAAAAATCTAGGTTGGAATTTTGGTATGTCAAGTCAAATTGGAGCCAAATTTATTCTTACTGATGCGCTTAATATAGGAATTGGATTTGAAGGGCAGAATGATTTTACCAAAATGAAGAAAAATGGTAATGAACAACGCATTGAACAAATGAATGCCATATATTTTAAATTAATGCTTAAATATTGATTCAATCAATATATTAAAAAAGCCCTGATTTCTCAGGGCTTTTTTTTATTGTAAACTAGCTAAACTCTGCTCTATAGTAGCAATCTTAGCTAGTGCATCAGCTTCTTTTTTACGTTCGTTGTCAATCACTTGTGGTGGGGCTCCAGCAACAAATTTTTCATTGGCCAATTTCGCTTGTACACTTCTTAGGAATCCTTGAGTGTATTTCAACTCTTCTGTCAACTTAGCAATCTCTGCTGTTATATCAATATTTCCTGAAACTGGTATAAAATATTCATTCGATTTAACCCGGTAAGTCAAGGTACCGTCTATTTTATTGGTAATGTATTCCAAAGAAACGATATTGCCCAACTTCATAATCACAGCATCAAAATAAGTTGACATTTTTTCGTGATTTATTACTTTCAAATCAACAGCATCCTTCATAGCAATATTTTTGTCTTTACGAATAGTTCTTACTCCCGCAATTACTTCCATAGCAAAATCAAAATCGGCTATCAATTGCTCATTATAAGCCGTTATCTTAGGATATTCAGCAATAATCAAAGCCTGTTCCGGAGTTCTTTTGGCTATGTATTGCCAAATCTCCTCGGTCAAGAAAGGCATGAAAGGATGTAATAATTTCAAATTGGCTTCCAACATTTCTATTGCTTTATCAAACGTTGTACGATCTATAGGCTGTTGATATCCTGGTTTAATCATTTCCAAAAACCAAGAACAGAAGTCATCCCAAACCAATTTATAAATACTCATCAAAGCATCCGACAAACGGTATTTTTCAAAATGGTCTTCGATTTCTACTAAAGTCTGTTGCAGTTTGGCTTCATACCATTCAATCGCTACTTTAGAGCTTTCAGGTTGAGGAATATCAGCTACCTCCCAACCTTTAATTAAACGGAAAGCATTCCATATTTTATTTCCAAAAGCTTTACCGTTGTTGCATAACTCTTCATCGAACATAATATCGTTACCCGCAGAAGCACTCAACAGCAACCCTACTCTCACGCCATCGGCACCAAACTTTTCTATTAGTTCTAATGGTTCAGGGGAATTCCCTAATGATTTTGACATTTTACGACGTTGTTTGTCGCGTACTAAACCTGTAAGGTAAACATTCGTAAATGGTTTTTTACCTGTGTATTCATAACCTGCAATAATCATACGTGCTACCCAAAAAAACAAAATATCGGGTCCCGTTACTAAATCGTTGGTTGGATAATAGTATTTAAAATCTTCATTCCCTGGTTCCATTATGCCACCAAAAACAGCCATTGGCCATAACCACGAAGAAAACCAAGTATCAAGAGCATCAGCATCTTGAGTTAAATCTGCTGCAGTAAAATTAGAATTATTAGTTCTTACTTTTGCCAAGGCTACTGCATCATCAATGGTTTCAGCAACCACAAAATCTTCTTTCCCATCACCATAATAATACGCTGGAATTTGTTGTCCCCACCACAATTGACGAGAGATATTCCAATCACGAATGTTTTCTAACCAATGGCGGTAAGTATTATCAAAACGCGATGGATATAGTTTTATTTCTTTGGTTTCTAATACGGATTTGATGGCTGGTTTAACCAATTCTTCCATACTAAGGAACCATTGATCTGATAAGCGTGGTTCTATAACAGCTTTGGTTCTTTCAGAAGTTCCCACTTTGTTTATGTGGTTTTCTACCTTTTCTAAGGCATTAATATCTTCTAATTCTCTGGCTATTTCTTCTCTTACTACAAATCGGTCTTTACCTTGATAATGCAATCCAAAACTATTTAAAGTGGCATCTTCATTAAAGATATCAATAATTTCTAGGTTATGTTTTTCCCCAAGTGCTTTATCATTTACATCGTGAGCTGGAGTTACTTTTAAACATCCGGTACCAAATTCCATATCAACATAGTCATCAAAAATGATAGGTATGAATCGGTTGCAAATAGGTACAATGGCTTGTTTTCCTTTTAAATGTTGATAGCGTTCATCATCTGGATGAATACAAATGGCGGTATCGCCCAAAATGGTTTCGGGGCGCGTCGTAGCAATGGTTACAAACTCATTACTGCCTACGATTTGGTATTTCAGATGGTATAATTTTCCTTGACGTTCTTCATAAATTACTTCTTCGTCAGATAAAGTTGTTTTAGCTTCAGGATCCCAGTTGACCATTCGGTAACCGCGATAGATATAGCCTTTGTTATACAAATCGACAAACGAACGAATTACGGATGCTGACATATCAGGATCCATAGTGAATTTGGTTCTGTCCCAATCGCAGGAACAGCCTAATTGTTTTAACTGCTCTAGAATAGTTCCACCATATTTATTGGTCCAATCCCAAGCGTGTTTTAAGAACTCTTCACGAGTTAAATCATTTTTGTTGATGCCTTCACTTTTTAATTTGGCTACAACCTTAGCCTCAGTAGCAATAGATGCATGATCGGTTCCTGGCACCCAGCAGGCATTAAATCCATTCAAACGGGCACGACGGATTAAGACATCTTGAATAGTATTATTTAGCATATGCCCCATGTGCAATACTCCAGTCACATTGGGAGGTGGAATGGTTATGGTATAAGGAGTTCTATGGTCAGGCTTGGAATGAAAATAGTTATTTTTCATCCAGTAGTCGTACCACTTTTTTTCTACTTCTTTGGCATTGAATTGAGCTGGAATCATATTTAGATTATTAGGCTTCTTAGATTGTTATGTTTATAGTTTACAAGAATGCAATACGTTTTTCTTCTAGCCCCGATTGCAGTGGCTACCATGTAGCGCGGAAAGCGGGAAAAGGGATGGCAGATAATCACTGGCCAATCGCTTAAAAAAAACTGTGGTATTCTTTTTGTAAACTGTACTGCAAAAGTAATTAATAAAGACTTTAGAAAAAATTAAGAATTAAATTTTTGTGTATTAATCTAAACAGAGTATTTTTACTAACCAAATAAAGAATTTGTATTATGAAAAATTATATACTTATTGCGCTAATGTTAATGAATGCTTCGGTTTTTGCTCAAAAAGGAGCCAAAATAGAGTTTAAAGACAAATACAATACTATTGATTATGGAACTGTGAACAAGGAAGATGATGATGGTGTGAGGGTTTTTGAGTTCACTAACACAGGAGATGAGCCATTAATCATTACCAATGTGCAATCGACTTGTGGTTGTACGGTGCCATCAAAACCAACTGAACCAATTGCTCCTGGAAAAACCGGGCAAATTTCGGTAAAATACAATATGCATACTGGTCCGATAAGAAAAACGATAACGGTAGAAAGTAATGCTGTGAATGTTGAAGAAGGTCGAGTAGCGATAAAAATAAAAGGGGAAGTTGTCGAAAAACCGGTAGTCAACCTGTTAGAGAAGAAAACAAAAAGCCCGATGATGCAATAAAAAAAGCCCCGAATATCGGGGCTTTTTATTATAGTATACTTTTAAGTTGAAACTTAAATTCATAGTTTATATTATTTCGTTCAACTTCAATATTAATTGTTTTTCCTTCTTCTGATTTGAGTATTTCATTAATTTTTTCAATGGTTAAATCCTTAGCATTACGACCGTTTATTCTTAAAATACGATCACCTTTTTTAAGTCCTGCTATTTCCGCATTTGAATTTACTCTGACACTTGCAATTTTAAAAACTGGTTTTAATTCAAAACGAATCTGGAGATTATTTTGCAATCTTTCATCATCAGCATGAGTATAAACTTTTATTCCTTGGTTATGGTCTTCAAATTCGTTTTTAGTCCATTCTAAACCAGCATGCTCTACCTCTACTCCACTCATATTGAAATTAAAAGGGTCATCTATTTTCTGATTAGGTTTAGAATAAACAAAGTTTTTTTTATAATCAAAAACTAAACTAAATCTCGAAAGTACTTCTCCCCCAATAGAGCCTATTCTATTATCTACAAAATTGACACTTTTTATAGAAGTAGAATCAGGAAAGGTGCTAATGGGGTTTTTAAAAGTTTTATTGCCAAAATCAAAACTGGATACACGTCCACGAAGTCCAAATATTTCTCCACTAAATCCTCTACCTAAAAAATCATATATGGTTTTATCAGGTGTCACAAAGCTTTTGGTTTTATTCAAGAAAATCCATAAAGCATCACTATTTCCAG
>CANJDA010000158.1 GCA_947472705.1 Flavobacteriaceae bacterium | reverse complement strand
CCAAAGCACACCAGAAACGGTAACTCCAGCCATATAACCACCTAACATTTCAGCAATTAATTGGTTGTTATCAGCATAAACTAATTTACCTAAAAGTACAATAGCAATTGGGAAACCAATAGTTAAAACTCCTGGTAACATCATTTCGCGTAAAGCTGCTTTAGTAGAAATTTCAACACATTTACCATATTCTGGTTTACCAGTACCTTCCATTATACCTGGAATTTCTTTGAATTGACGACGTACTTCATATACCATATCCATTGCAGCTTTACCTACAGAGTTCATTGCTAATGCAGAGAACACAACAGGAATCATACCTCCAACAAATAACATGGCTAATACTGGAGCTTTGAAGATGTTGATACCATCAATACCAGTGAACGTTACGTAAGCAGCAAATAAAGCCAAGGAAGTTAATGCAGCAGAAGCGATTGCAAAACCTTTTCCTGTTGCAGCAGTTGTGTTACCAACTGAATCCAAGATGTCTGTACGTGTACGAACTTCTTTAGGTAATTCACTCATTTCAGCAATACCACCTGCGTTATCAGAGATTGGTCCGAAAGCGTCAATTGCTAACTGCATAGCTGTTGTAGCCATCATGGCAGAAGCAGCTAAAGCAACTCCGTAGAAACCTGCAAAAGCATAAGATGCCCAGATAGCACCAGCAAATAATAAAACGGTTGGGAATGTAGAAATCATACCAGTAGCTAAACCAGCGATTACGTTTGTTCCTGCACCAGTTGAAGATTTTTGTACAATAGCCAAAACTGGTTTTGTACCTAAACCTGTGTAATATTCTGTTACAGATGAAATAGCTCCACCCACAATTAGTCCTATAATAGTAGCATAGAATACTCTCATTGAAGAGATGTCTTTTAAGCCTTCTCCAAAGAAGCCCATTTTCATAGTTTCTGGCAACATGAATTTCACTAGGAAGAAACAAGCGATAGCCGTTAAAATAATAGAAACCCAGTTTCCAATATTTAATGCTTTTTGTACTTGTGCTTCTTTAGCATCATCACTAGTAATTTTTACTAACATAGTTCCGATGATTGAGAATAAAATTCCGAAACCAGCAATTGCCATTGGCAATAAAATTGGTCCTATTCCGCCGAAAGCATCTTCGATTTTTCCGCCCATATCTTTGATAACATAGTTACCCAAAACCATTGCAGCTAATACTGTTGCCACATAAGAGCCAAATAAATCGGCACCCATACCAGCAACGTCGCCTACGTTATCTCCAACGTTATCTGCAATAGTAGCAGGGTTACGTGGATCATCTTCAGGAATTCCAGCTTCCACTTTACCTACTAAGTCAGCACCAACGTCAGCGGCTTTAGTATAAATACCACCACCTACACGAGCAAACAAAGCAATTGATTCAGCTCCTAAAGAGAAACCTGCAAGAGTTTCAAGGACTACTGTCATTTTCTCAGTTCCGTCTACTCCCCAAACACCACCCATAAAGAAGTGGAAGAATAGTATAAAGAATGTTGTTAACCCTAAAACTGCTAAACCAGCAACACCTAATCCCATTACTGTACCACCACCAAAAGATACTTTTAGCGCTTGTGGCAAGCTGGTACGAGCAGCTTGTGTAGTTCTTACGTTTGTTTTAGTTGCAATTTTCATCCCCATATTTCCAGCTAAAGCCGAAAAGAAAGCTCCAAAAATGAAGGCAACAACAATTAATAAATGGGTTTTAACGCCATCTAGTTGAGTAATACCTGCTAAAACAACACTAGCAATTACGACAAAAATGGTTAACAATCTGTATTCTGCTTTTAAGAAAGCCAAGGCACCCTCGTAGATGTAATCTGAAATCTCTTTCATCTTACCATCTCCGGCATCTTGTTTTAAAACCCAAGCTCTTTTTGCTGCCATAAATAGCAGTCCAATTATCGCCATTACTATCGGCACGTAAATCATCATTGATTCCATAAATATAATTTTGGTTATAAATTTTATCGGGGGCAAAAATAACAAAAATTTAAGAACTTATACAAGTTGTGCCCTTATATAAAAAACAAAACTGCTAATTTCGTTTAGGTCTCTAAATTTTATTCCTTTTTTTGAGTTAATAATGCCATAAAATATAGGATGCCAAGGTTCTGTAGGGCTTCCAATTATCTGCTAACAATTCCATTTCTTCCAAAGTTTGAATGTCGTATATTTCTTTGATTGTGTTTTTAATGGCTATATCTCCTAATGGGATAATGTCTGGAGCTTGAAGACAAAACATAAGGTAGACTTCGATGGTCCAATTACCTACACCTTTTAGTTTTATAAGTTCTCCTCTAATTTCTTTTTCAGTTTTGGAGGAAAAACTATCTAAGTTAATTTCGTTATTAAGAATCTTTTCAGCTAAATGTTTTAGGTAAATAGTTTTTTGGCGCGAGACTCCAAAACCACGAAGGTCTTCGTTAGTAGCGTTGTAAATTTGCAGTGGGGTTATTTCTCCATAATAACTTATCATAACAAGCTTTAGCTGAAGCAATAGAAACTTGTTGTTTTTAATATTATATGACACAAAGCTGCATATCCTTCTTCTCTTTTTTGAATAATGGGGCGACCATGTTTTTCTACTATAAATTGAAGCGTTGTGTCCTTTTTAGATAAGAATAAAATACCTTCCAAATTTAAAAGTTTTGATAAATAAAAAAATGGGGAGAATCCCCCATTTTTTTATTTACATCGTAATTGAAATATTTATTTATGTTTTTATGCTTATTAAAAACCTAAATCTTTTTTAACGTCAGCAGTTAAATCTGGACCATCAGCTAAAAGTAAATCGGCAACATTTAAAACATATTGATAACCTTTTGCTTTGCCAATTTTGGCAATAGAAGCTCTGATTTTGTCCATTAATGGTTTTACCATGTCAGATTCTTTCTTTTGCAATTCTTTTTGAGCATTTTCTCTGTAATCTTGAATACGTTTCACTAAATCTTGCACTTCAGTTTGACGAGTTTGATTTACAGCATCGGTAACTGTTGATGCTTCTTGATCGTATTTTTTGATTTTATTTTGATACTCATCAGCCATTGTTTTGTATTCAGCATCATAAGTACCACTTAATTTTTCTAATTGTTTTTGAGCATCCAGCATGGCTGGCATTTTAGAAATTAATTCATTTACATCTACGTGTGCAGTTTTAGCTTGAGCATTGATAGTTTGACATGTTCCTAAAAACAATACAGTAGCTATTAGTAATGATTTCAATCGTTTCATTGTTTAAAAGTATTAATTATTTATATAGTTTATTTTATTCTGTTTTTGTTGCTGCTTTTTTTTCTTCTTTGGCTTTTTTCGCAGCTTCTCGATCTTCAATAGCTTTCTTCTTTTTCTCTTCTAAGGCTTTTTTACGATCTTCAATTAGTTTGGCTCTTGCAGCGGCTTTGTCTTCTTTACTTGTTTTTGCAGTAGTTGAATCTACTGTTTTTTTGTTTTCAGGAGTTGTTTTTTCTCCAGTAGATTTATCGCTAGCAGGAACCGTGCCATTTTTTTTCGCTGCTTTAGCATCTAATAATTCTTTTCGTTTAGCATCTTGCTCTGCTTTCTTAGCTTCGGCAGCTGCTTTTTTATCTGCAACCATTTTTTCTCTGGCAGCTTTTTTTTCTTCTAATAATTTTTTTCTAGCGGCAAGGGCTGGATTTTCGTCAGTAACGTCTTCTTCATATTCCTTTTTTTCTTGTTCTTTTAATTGCTTATTGCTTAATTGTTGTCTTTTTTCTGCTCTGGTAATTGTTCTAACTACTTGATCACTTATATCATATCTTTTAGCAGCAAACAATATAGTTAAATCTGAAGATTTATCGAAAACAAAATCAAATTTTTTAACTTCAGCAATGTCTTGTACAGCAGTGAAAACTTGATCTTGAATAGGTTTTACTAATACGGCTTTTTGTGTAATTAAATCGCCATCCGGTCCAAATTTTTTCTGTTGGAAGTCTAATAATTCATCTTCCTGAAATTTTATTTCTTCTTCACGTTCATCAATTAACTCTTTGGTTAATAATGCTCTTTCTGTTTTTAGGGCATCTTTTAATTTTGCAATATCCACTTTTTTGGTCTCTATATCTTGTTTCCATTTTTGTGCTTTTTGCTCTAATTGATTTTTTGCTTCAGCATAATCGGGCACATTTTGTAGTATATACTCCATGTCAATGTAACCAATTTTTATTCCTCTAGATTGAGCATTAGCTTTAAACCCTAGTGATAAGAGAAGTATTGATATTGCAAAATATTTTTTCATGCGATAATGATTTATAAATATGGTATCAAATATAATTAAAATTGTTGACCAATAATAAAATGTGTTTCCCAACCGTTCTTTTGTGATAAACCAGGAACAGCATCAAAGCCATGACCAAAATCAATTCCTAATAATCCAAAGGCAGGCATAAATATTCTTATACCAAATCCGGCTGAACGCTGTAATAGAAATGGATTGTAATTTTTAAAGCTATCATATGATCCACCTGCCTCAACAAAAGTCAAAGCATAAATAGAAGCGGCAGCTTTCAATGTTAAAGGGTATCTTAATTCTAATGAGAATTTATTATAGATAGGATCTCCATCTTGATTTGATAACGATTGGTTTGGATAACCTCTTAATTGAATTACTTCTCTTCCATCTAGTGAAAAATTAGCTAATCCATCACCTCCCAAAAAGAATCTTTCAAATGGTACCACTCCATGATCAGGATCACTAATGCTTGTTCCTTTGGCTGAATTATAGGCTCCTAGATAACCAAATTCCGCCAAGGTTCTTAATACTAATGCTTTTGATTGACTTCCTGCAAGTCGAGTATACCAATCAGCTTTAAATTTTATTTTATAGTATTCTAACCATTTAAACTTTTCTTGGTCTACTTTACCTCGGTTGGTGTCAGCTTGTAAATAATCGGCATCATCTACATGAACTTTACCCGTTGTTGGAACACCGTTAATGTTTATGGTTGTGGTTTTTATGAAATCACCATCCTCAATTAAAACATTATCAATTCCAAAATAGTCATTAGTAGCTCCGGCTG
>CANJDA010000157.1 GCA_947472705.1 Flavobacteriaceae bacterium | reverse complement strand
TGGCGTTGCATATCTCTATAATGCTTTGTGCTAAAGGTATTTTCGGATAAATCATTGTTTCTAATTAAGGTATACAAATATACTAAAGTTGTATAGGAATTTAACACGCTGCAACTATTTTATTAATCAATTTATACCTTTAATTCTTCTCAATAATAACACTTATTTTTTTATAAACTTTTTAGCAAACAAATGGTTATCAGCATCAATATTTAGGATATAAAATCCAGAACTAAGTTCAGGAATTATTAAATTAATATTTTTTACATCAGAGTATTTCGCTCTGAATACAATTTGACCATTGATATTAATAATTTCAATAAATATATTTTGATAAACGTCATTCATTTCAATTTCCAAATTTTTATCAACTGGATTAGGATAAGTAGAAAATGATTCCAATTTATCCTTTTCTAAATCTAAACTTGTTACACTCAAACAATCTGACATTACAGAACAATTTTCATTCGAAATTTTGACTGAATATTTTCCATCGATGACAACTATAAAGCTTTGATTTATTTCATTAATAATTTCATTATTTGTATCACATGAAACCCATTGATAGCTCATCCCAGAAGCATTAGCCGATAAAACATTGCCATTTTGACTAATCGTATTATCAATAGTAACTGGAAGAAAATTTCTAATATACTCAATAACTGCTTCATTTTTTGGCTTACACTCAACCGTTACAAACCCTTTTGCAGTATTGAAACATTTTTTTGTGACAGTATAATTGTAGGTGCCATAGGCTAAATTTTTAAACTCGTAATTACCATAATCATCCGTGCCAGTAGTAGATAATTGAAAATGAACATCTGCATTAGTTAGTAAAATAGTACAATCTTCTTCTTGTACATCTCCAATATGAAAATACAAATCATTAGTTGTCAAAGGTGTCAAATTATTTAAGAAAACCTCATCTGATTCATTGTTTGGTTGACAATCTACATCTACCGTACCTGTAACTTCAGCGAAACAATCTTTAGTGATGCTATATTCGTATGTTCCATACGGCAGATTACTAAATTTATATTCATCAAGACTATTCGTTCCCGTTAAAGAAACATTTTCATTTGTAGTCGTATTGGTCAACGAAATTTTACAATCTTGTTCTTGAGTATTTCCAATATGGAAAAATAAATTATTAAATGTTATAGGTACCATACCATTTAACAACACAGCTACTCCTTCATTATTTGGCTGGCAACCAACCACTACCGACCCCGTTATTTTTTCAAAGCAATTTTTGGTAATTACATAATCATAGGTTCCGTAAAGTAAATTTTCAAAGACATAATCATCAAGATTATTTGTTCCAATTAAGGACAATTGTGTATGAGTATTAGTTAACTCAATTTTACAATCTTCTTCTTGAATACTACCAACATAAAAAAATAAATTATTAGCTGTTTGAGGCGTTAAATTATTTAAAGAAACAACGATTCCCGCATTGCTTGGCGTACAATAAACCGCCACCTTCCCTACTATTTTATTGAAACAATCTTTGGTGATTTCATAATCGTACGTTCCATAAGATACGTTTTCGAGCTCATAATCACCAATATTATTTGTTACTGTAATAGAAAATTGCTCATAGGTAACTGTATTGGTTATCAAAACAGTACAATCTTTCTCTTGAATACTTCCAATATGGAAAAATAAATTATTACCTGTCAAAGCTACCATATCACTTAAATAAACTTCAATAGCTACATTATCTGGTTGACAATCGACAGCTACTGTCCCTAAAACTTCTTCAAAACAATCTTTAGTAATGCTATAATCATACGTTCCAAAAGGCAGATTGCTAAATTTATATTCACCAAGACTATTCGTCCCCGTTAATGACACTTTTACATTTGTAGCAATATTAGTCAACGTAATTTTGCAATTTGTATTTTGAGGGTACCCAATATAGAAAAATAAATTGTTGGTAGTTAGAGGCACCAAACCGTTTAATGAAATATTAATTGACGCATTGTTTGGTTGACAACTAACCGTTACTTTACCTATTGCTGTTTTAAAACAATCTTTGGTAACCTGATAATCATATACTCCATAAGGTACGTTTTCAAATACATAATCATTATTATAGTCCGTTCCTGTTATTGCTATTTCTTCAAAAGTAACTGTATTGGTCAACAGAATGGAGCAGTCTTGCTCTTGAACACTTCCAATATGAAAAAATAAATCAGTACCTGTCAAAGCTACCATATCACTTAAATAAACCTCGTCAGCTACATTGCCTGGGTTGGCAATCAACATCAACATAGCCTATGACTTCTTCAAAACAATTTTTAGTGATACTATAATCATACGTTCCAAAAGGTAGATTACTAAATTTATATTCACCAAGGCTATTCGTTCCCGTTAAAGACACTTTTACATTTGTAATAGTATTTGTTAAAGTGATTTTGCAATTTGTATTTTGAGGATATCCAATATAGAAAAGCAAATTATTAGTAGTTAGAGGTACTACATTTAATGAAACATTAATTGGTGCATTGTTCAGTTGACAATTGACAGTTACTTTTCCTGTTACTGTTTTAAAACAATCTTTAGTTATTACATAATTATATGTTCCATAGGGTACGTTTTCAAATACATAATTGTCATTATAATCCGTTGCTGTTATTACCATTTCTTGATAAGTAACCGTATTGGTTAGCAAAATAGTACAATCTTCCTCCTGAATTTGTCCAACATAAAAAAACACGTTATTGCCTGTCAAAGCTACCATGTCGCTTAAATAAACCTCATCTGCTAAATTGCCTGGGTTGACAATCAACATCTACTGTACCTGTAACTTCTGCAAAACAATCTTTAGTGATGCTATATTCGTATGTTCCAAAGGGCAGATTACTAAATTTATATTCACCAAGACTATTGGTTCCGTTAATAACAACTTGTTCGTAAGTATAAATATCGGTCAAAGTAATTTTACAATACTTAGTTTGAATGCTTCCAATATGAAAAAATAAATTATTCGTAGTTTGATCTGTTAAATCATTTAAGAATACCTCAACTGGCCCACTACTAGTCTGTTTATCAACTACCACAGTACCAGTAACTTTTATATAACAATCTTTAGTAACCTCATAATTATATGTACCATAGGGTAAATCTACAAATTCATAATCCCCAACCTCATTGGTTCCAATAATAGTAAACTGTTTTGACGTTTTAGTATTAGTTATAACAATTTTACAATCAGGCTCTTGATAACTTCCTATATAAAAAAATAAATTATTTGTAAGTCCCGAAAGACCTTCCATTGTTTTTTTTTCAATTAATGAAACATTGGTATCCTTATTACAATTATTAGTATTAAAATATGTAATTTCAAATAAATTAGAAAAAATTACATCATTATTACAATCCGTTTTTGAAGTTAGCGGATTGAATATAATATGCAAATTTGAAATCGGTGATAACGATAACTTATCATTTACATTAGGCATAAGTAAATGATTACCAAATACACTTATGGATGTAAATAAACAACTAAAAAATAGGAATTTAATTTTCATGCTTAAATGATTTAGTTGGTATTTCAAGCCTTTCTGACGAGTATATATAACCTAATCAGCCATTTATATATCTAATTTACGAAATAAAAATCAATCCATTTCTGTTTTATAAACAAATTTGAATTAGTTTCTATTATGACTCTAAACATACTTTTTCATGAATTTACAAGCATGTTTTTACACACCCAAAAATCCCAAAAAAACTAAAAACACAAAAGTCATTATAAATGCTAATAATCACAAGACGATAAATTCAACGGGAATAGAATGGGAAAACTAATAAAGATGAGGTAGTTTTTTTTGTGAAAAAAATAAAAATTTCAAACACAATTACCTCCATTGTAAGTACAAATGAAAGCAGTAGAATTGATTATAGTACAAAAAGGCAAATTAAAGAAATTGCTAGAAATGAACCTAGAGCTATTGCGGTGATTTATATATTACTCTTACTAAAGTAAGTCAATTTCGTTTGCTTCAAGGATATTTAAAAGGTAATCTCCCTGACTAACATCGTATTTCTCAACACCACTTTGATACCATTTTTGTATGACATCAATTTGAAAGGCAGTATAACCATTTTCATTAATACTCATTCCCAACATTCCTGCCAATAGAAAATCTTCAAGCACTTTATTGGTTACGATAAGTTTTGGTATCCCGTGCAAGACTTTACCATTCATATTTTCGTAATCAGACCTCCCTTGTTTAAAACCTTCCACATATGCCTCACATACCCCGTTCATGATTTTCATATAAGGATTTAAACCAGCCGTACGCCCTTCTATATAATCTACTCTATAAACAGGGTTAAATATATCTTTCATAGTAAATATGTCTTAATTACATTTCAAACTTAGTAACAATGTTTTTTATAACATTTTAAAATCGTTTAAAGTAAAAAAAACTCTTCAAACCACACAGGTAGTGTCAATCGTCGATATATAAAGTTGTTTATAAACAAAAAAACCTGATGAATTTCTCCATCAGGTCTGTTATAAATAGTTGATCAATTATTTTTCGTTGATCCAACCTACAATTTCAGCATCGGTTGGAAGTACTCGAGGTGAAAGCACTTTTGTTAGTACTCCTTTTTCGTTGATTAAATACTTCTGAAAATTCCATTCTACTTCGCTGTCTTGAAGTCCATTTTTACTTTTTTGCGTTAAAAACTGATATAATTTATGCATATCATTTCCTTTTACCGAAATTTTACTCATCATAGGAAAAGTAACGCCATAATTTTCTTTACAGAATTTTGCAATTTGCTCGTTACTTCCTGGTTCTTGTGCACCAAAATTATTAGCTGGAAAACCTACTATCACAAAATTTTTATCTTTATACTTCTCATAAATCGACTCTAAATCTTGGTATTGCGGAGTTAATCCACATTCCGAAGCAGTATTTACAATCAATATTTTTTTACCCTTCAAGGTGGCAAAATCAAAATCATTACCATACAAATCTTTAACCTTGAACTGATAAATTGTTCCTGTTTAAATGATTGCTGTTTCCATTGTTTTATTTTGTGATTTACTTTGAACAGTGATTTATATTAAACATCT
>CANJDA010000156.1 GCA_947472705.1 Flavobacteriaceae bacterium | reverse complement strand
TTTTTAGACGAACAGTTGACAGCTTATTATGATGACAATTTAGAAAGTGAGTTCTCCGAATTTGCCAATGTCATGGAAGAATATCGCGATGGATTATTACTCTTTGATTTGATGGAGAAAGAAATATGGGAGCGTTCCAAAACAGATACTATTGGTTTGAAAAAGTTCTACGATGATCACAAAATGGAGCACATGTGGAAAAGAAGAGTAGATGCTACTATAATTTCTTCTACTAAAATGGAAGAGATTAAAAAAGCACTTTCATTGTTAAAAAAGAAGACAGATCCATTAGATATAAAAGCAAAACTTAATGTTAATAATGTAGTAAATATTATGACCAATAGTGGCACTTTTGAAGAAGGGAATGATGCACTGCCAAAAGGTTTAAAATATGAAGTCGGAATTTCAGATATATTCAAAGAAGGAGAATATTATTTTGTAACCAAAGTTGATAAAGTGTTACCTGCAGGAGTCAAAACTTTTGATGAATGTAAAGGTAAAGTCGTTAATGATTACCAACAGTATTTAGAACAAAACTGGGTTAATGATTTGAAACAAGAATTCACAGTAAAAATAAATAGTGATGTTTTTGAGCATGTCAAAAAACAATTGAACCCTTAATATGATTAGATATAGTTTTTTTTTACTCTTTTTAATGGTATGCTCCTGCAGTTATTTTAATCCAGGAAAGAAACCAGAATCAATTGCAAGAGTAGGGAAAAGCTATTTATATAAAAGTGATGTGGCTACATTGGTTCCAGCAGGAACTTCAAAAGAAGACAGCTCATTAATAGTAAGGGATTTTATAGATAGATGGGCTAGTCAAAAATTATTAATTGAAGCGGCCGAACGAAATATCACAGATAATAAAAAAAGAGAATTTGCAGTCCTAATTAAACAATATAAAATTGATTTATATACCAAAGCCTATATTGAGGAAATGGTGAAAAGCACAGTTGACACTGTTGTAAGTCAAGAAGAGTTAAAAAAATATTATAGTGATAATAAAGAGAATTTTAAAACCAACGGAACATTAGTACGATTGCGATATATAAATCTTTCCAAAGACAATCCGCGTTTTGCCACTATTAGGAGCAAGTTTTTTGATTATAATAAAAAAGACAAAAAGTTTTGGGATACTTATGCTTTGCAATTTAAGAGCTTTGCTTTAAACGATGCTGTTTGGGTAGATATGAGTCAAGTATACGTTAAGCTTCCTGTAATAAATCCAGATAATAGAGATGAAATTATTCGGCCAGGAAAGAAGTTGGAGATTCAGGATAAAGAAGATATTTATTTGATAAAAGTGACAGATGTAATTGATAAAAATCAAATCTCACCATTTGAATACATCAAGCCGACGTTGAAAGAAGTTATATTGAACAAGAGAAAATTAGAATTGATAAAGAAATTTGAAAAAGAAATCACGGATGATGCCATTAAAAACAAGGATTATGAAGTTTACAAGTAAAAAATTTACAGTAGCAATTATTGCCACTATATGCTCTGTGTTTTTTGCCAATGCACAAGAAATTATTAAAGATTCGGTAAAAACAAAAACACCAAACACATACCGTAAACAAAAAGTAGATGGAGTTATTGCTACCGTTGGAGATTATATTATTTTGGATTCGGATATAGATAAATCATTCTTGGAATTATCAAGTCAGGGCAACTCTGTAAAAGACATTACACGTTGTCAAATGTTAGGCAAATTATTAGAAGAAAAACTATATGCACATCAAGCCATACAAGACAGTATAGTTATTAAAGATGAGGAAGTAAAGGAAAAATTGAATGAGCAGGTGAATTATATGGTAGAGCAATTAGGCTCTATGGATAAAGTGGTCCAATATTTCAAAAAAGGAAGCGAAGATGAATTTAAAACAGAATTGTTTGACATTATCAAGACCAATAAGTTAGGAGCCGAAATGCAAAGAAAAATTATTGATGGTGTTGAAATAACTCCAGAAGAAACCCGTAATTTCTTTAAAGCTATTCCACAAAGTGAATTACCAACATTTGGTGCTGAAATGGAAGTAGCTCAAATTGTAGTAGCCCCCAAAATAAGTGATGAAGAAAAACAACGTATCATCAATCGATTAAAAGAAATTAAAGCTGAAGTTTTGGCCGGTTCCAGTTTTAAAACAAGGGCCGTGATTTATTCAGATGATAGAGGTTCTTCTTCCAATGGAGGCTTTTATAAAATAAATCGCAAAACTCAATTTGTGAAAGAGTTTAAAGATGTTGCCTTTAGTTTAGGAGAAGGTGAAATTTCAGAACCTTTTGAAACTGAATTCGGATTTCATATAATTATGGTAGAAAAAATATTAGGTCAAGACATAGAATTACGCCATATTTTAATGATGCCAAAAGTATCTGACCAAGCTTTGAAAGATGCCAAAGAAAAAATAATCCAAATTAAAAACCGAATTGAAAAAGGAGAAATCACTTTTGCTGATGCAGCCCGTACACTTTCTGATGAAAAAGAAACGCGTGCCAATGGTGGAATTTTGATCAATCCAAAGACACAAGACACCCATTTTGAATTAACCAAAATGGATCCTAGTTTATATAGTGAAGTTTCTAATTTGAAAAATAGTGCCATTACTCAACCCATTTTAGATGATGATCCTAGAGCTGGTAAAAAATATAAAATCATTACAGTGACCAATAGAATAGAAGAGCATACTGCTGATTATGCTAAAGATTATACTAAGATTAAAGACTTGGCTTTAAAAGAAAAACAGATCAAAGCAATAGCTAAGTGGAGCGAAGAAAAAATAAAAGAAACCTATATAAAAATTAACGGCGAATATAGAGATTGTGTTTTTGCTAATAACTGGTTAAAAAAATAAAAGCAGTTTAGAGAATTGAAATTCCTTAATCCTAAAATCCTAATTTAAAATGTCTGATGTAGTTGCCATTCAAAATTTAGTTCAAAAAAGAATTGAACTTAAAAAAGAAATTTCTAAGATTATTGTCGGTCAAGATGATGTGGTTGACCAAATTTTACTAAGTATCTTTTCCGGTGGACATGCTTTGCTAGTTGGTGTACCAGGTTTGGCTAAAACGTTGATGGTAAATACCATTTCACAAGCTTTAGGATTGGATTTTAAACGAATTCAATTCACGCCCGATTTAATGCCTTCGGATATTTTAGGAAGTGAAATTTTGGATGAAAGTCGTCAATTTAAATTTATCAAAGGACCTATTTTTGCCAATATTATTTTGGCTGATGAGATCAATAGAACACCACCAAAAACCCAAGCGGCTTTACTCGAAGCTATGCAGGAAAGAGCGGTTACAATTGCAGGTCAAAACTATAAACTAGACTTGCCCTATTTTGTTTTAGCAACCCAAAACCCAATTGAGCAGGAAGGAACTTATCCATTGCCAGAAGCACAATTAGACCGTTTTATGTTTGCCATAAAATTAGACTATCCTTCTTTTGCCGAGGAAGTTTTGGTGGTAAAAAGCACTACTTCTGATGCAAAGCCAGTAATTAATCCATTGTTTCAAGCGCAGGAAATTATTGATTTCCAACACTTAATCCGTCGAATTCCAGTAGCTGATAATGTCGTGGAATATGCCGTTACTTTGGTAGGTAAAACAAGGCCAAAAAGTGAATTAGCTTCTGAATATGTCAATAATTACCTAGATTGGGGAGCAGGACCTAGGGCTTCACAAAACTTAATTTTAGCAGCTAAAGCAAATGCAGCTTTTAACGGAAAATTTTCGCCAGATATTGAAGATGTAAAAGCAGTAGCTGTTGGAATACTACGCCATAGAATTATTAAGAATTACAAAGCAGATGCCGAAGGTATTTCAGAAGAAATGATTATTGCTAAGTTATTGTAACTGTATTTTTTTTCGGAAAAGCAATTTACTTTAAAGGTATAAATAAACGGTTTTCAGTTTATACTGATAAAACAACAAATCGTTGCCCAATAATTTTTATTTCTTGCCCAACAATCTTTCATTTATTGGGCAACAATTTTTACTTCTTTTGAAGAATTTCATCCAACTCTTTATCGTAAAAAAATAAAAACATACTGCCCATCATATCTTGACTAATGGTTGAAGTATTGTTGACTTCTAATACAATCTCATATTCATGATTTTTGTAGAGCCAAATTCCATCTTCTGATGAGAAAGGGTCAATGCTGGAAAGTCCAATTTTATTTTTATGATTCACAATCTTACTAGTGAAAACATTTTGATGTGAGGTTTTATCATACAAACTGATTTGGGTCGCAAATGGATGTACATGAATGGCAGCAGCATGAAGTCTTAAACTATCCTGAATTTGTAATTGTTGATTAATGCCACTTCTATAGGTGTTTTTTCCAAGAGGAACTACCCAATGCCCAGACAATTTATTTCCTTTTCCATCATCATAGCTATGATTTTTTGTTTCTACTGGTATACATTGATTGGTGCCAGGATCAGTGGGTTCTTTATAAGGGTCATATTTATCATAAGGCAGCATGATAAAGGCGGTACGACTCATCAAAGGTTTTAGGTTTTTTTCTTTAGAATAATTAATGTCTACCTCATGACGTATCCAGAAATTAGCATCTGGAAGGTTATGATTTAATGATTCTGTTGTCACGTAAAGTAATTCGTTACCTTTCATAGGCACTCCATATCCTTTTGGAAAACTAAAATTTTCCATGCCGTGTGATAACGAAGTTAACCTTGGGTATTGTGTACCAATTCTTTTTTCTAAATGAAAAGAACTATAATATTTAACATCATTAAAATCTACATTGGTATGACAAATAAAATCTTTTGAAATTGTTTGCAATGACTTTGCATCAAGCGCTTTTACATGAAAACCAGTTAACCAAAGAACTGTTGAGTCTTGAGATAATTGTACATAATTAGAAGATTTTGGACCTTCCATTGATTTGTAAATTCCGTCTATATAAAACTCAGGAGAAATCATTTTGTAGGTTTCTTGTTTGTTTTCTACTTTCCAGTTTGGGTTTACAATGCCAAGTTTTTCGAAAACATATGATTTGACAATGGCTTTATGCCGATTAGGTAATTGGCAATAAAAAATTCCTCCTCCCATTAAACCAAGTAGCATCAGAACT
>CANJDA010000155.1 GCA_947472705.1 Flavobacteriaceae bacterium | reverse complement strand
TGTAATTATACTTTTGTAATGACAGATTCCTTTGGAGATGGATGGAATGGCGGAACAATGCAAGTACGTCAAAATGGGGTTGTAATAGCTACTTTAGTCGGGCCTTTAGCTGCACAAGGTACAAATCCTGTTACTATTACCGTTCCGTTATGCCATGGTATTCCGTTTGATTTGTTTTGGAACACTGCAGGTACTTTCCCAGGTGAAATTGGAATTACTATCCAAGAGTCTTTAGCCCCTCAAGAAATAATCTACACTAAGCCAGCAGGTACTGGTACAGCAGGAACTATTTTATTTGCAGGTACTGCAGAATGTATCCCTCCAACTTGTCCAAAACCAAATACAATTACTGTTACAGCAGTAACTCAAACAGATGCCATAGTAAACTGGATCGAAGCAGGAACTGCAACCCAATGGGAAGTTTATCTAGTTCCAACAGGATCTCCAGCTCCAACTTCTTCAAGTGTTGGAGTATTAACTTCAACAAATCCATTTCCGATTTCTGGTTTAACACCAGCTACTGGTTATGATGTATATGTTAGAGCTATCTGTAGCACAACCGACATTAGTTTTTGGTCTAATAAAAAAACGTTCTTTACCCTTATAGCTAATGATGAATGTAGTAATGCAACTGTTGTTCCTGTTAATCCAACAATAGAATGTGTACAAACTGCTCCTGGTAGCTTAATTGGAGCAACAGCCTCAGCAGATGGAAATACCTGTTTCGGAAGTGATGACGACGATGTTTGGTTCCAGTTTACAGCTACTAGTGCACAACATTCTATCTCACTAATCAATGTTGCTGGAAGCACAACCGATTTATTTCATGTTTTATACAGTGGTACTTGCGGCAACTTAACTCAAATCTATTGTAGTGATCCAAATAGTAGTGTAGCTACCAACTTAGTTATTGGTCAAACTTATTATGTAAGAGTTTATTCTTGGACACAAACCCCTGGTCAAACCTCAACTTTTGATATATGTATTGGAACCTTACCTCCTCCTATAACAACTAATACTACACTTTATACTACACAACAACTAGTTGAAGATGTATTCTTAAATTCAACCTGTGCAAGTGTTTCTAATATTACTTCTTCTACAGGAACCAATTTTGGTTCTACTAATGGAATCGGATATTTTAACAAAAATGGTTCTAGTTTCCCATTTGCTGATGGTATAGTTTTAACAAGTGGAGATGCAATAAATGCACCAGGACCAAACAGCAGTACTTTAGGTGATGGTTCTTTAAACTGGCCAGGAGATACTGATTTAGAAAACATCATATTAGCTGCTACTGGTAATGCGATGAACTCACAAAATGCCAGTAAATTAGAATTTGATTTTATTCCGTTAACCAACAGTATCAATTTTAACTTTGTTTTTGCTTCAGAGGAATATGGTACTTTCCAATGTAATTACTCAGATGCTTTTGCCTTTTTATTAACGGATATTGCAGCTGGTACTACAACCAACTTAGCTGTTATTCCTAATACTACAACACCAGTATCGGTAGTTACAATTCGTGATAACCAATACAATACGGGTTGTGCTTCTGTAAATCCAGAATATTTTGGTGACTACTATGGCTTTGGAGGCACATTGGATCCATTATGTTCGCCAACAAATTTCAATGGTACTACTATACCTATGAGTGCTACTTCTACTGTAATTCCTGGACATCAATACCATATTAAATTAGTTATTGCTGACCGACTAGACACTATTTATGATTCGGCTGTATTCTTAGAAGGGGGTAGTTTAGATATTGGAAACATTAACTTAGGAAATGATTTCCTTCAAGCTACTAATAATGCTTTATGTACTGGTGAAAACTACACTATTCAGAGTGGTTTAGATCCTGCAACATATACTTTTAGTTGGACCTTCAACGGTAATCCTATAGCTAATGAAACTGGTCCTGATTTAACTGTTACTGTTCCGGGAACCTATGGAATTTCTGCACAGTACATCAATACAACTTGTGCAGCTTCAGATTTTATCACCATTGAATATTATGACCCAATCGTACCGGGCACACCTAATAATTTAATACAATGTAGCGATAATGGATTTGCTCAATTTGACTTAAGTCAAAATAATGCTGCTTCATTGGGTACTTTAAACCCAGCAAACTATACAGTATCTTATTATGCAACTAGTGCTGATGCCAATGCTCCAGCTAATGCTTTGCCAAATTTGTATACCAATACTAGTAATCCACAAACTATTTATGTACGTATTCAAAACAATACTTCTGGATGTTATACGGTTACTTCATTCCAATTGATTGTAACTTCACAGGTACTTACACCAACATTTACCAACTTTACTATATGTACTGGTGATGTTGCCAGTTTACCATTAGTATCTAATAACGGTATTACTGGAACTTGGACACCAGCTTTTGATAATACACAAACAGCTACTTACACCTTCACTCCAGCTCCTAATCAATGTTCCGGAAATGGTACTATCACTGTTACTGTTAATCAAAAAACCCCTACTACCTTTAATCCAATTTCGATTTGTTTAGGTGGTGTGGCTCCAACATTACCAGCTACTTCTTTGGAAGGATTTACTGGTACTTGGTCACCGTCAACCATTGACAATACTCAAGCGATTACATATAGTTTCACACCTGATGCAGGTCAGTGTGCAGCAATAGGAACGTTGACTATTACGCCTACTCCAAATGTAACTCCAGTATTCCCGTTAGGTACTACATTGACAGCTTGTGCTTCGGCAGTGGCTACTCAAGTGCTTTTGCCTACAACATCGGATAATGGAATTACAGGTATATGGAGTCCTTCAACATTAGATTATTTTACACCTGGTATAACAGTCTATACCTTTACGCCTACTGCAGGATTATGTGCTACTAACACTACTTTAACAGCAACAATCCTTGCAAATGTTACTCCTACATTTACTCAAGTAGCGCCAATTTGTACTGGCGATACTTTAGGAAGTTTACCAACTAGTTCACTAGAAGGAATTACAGGTATTTGGACACCAGCCATGAACAATACAGCCACTACCACATATACCTTTACCCCTGCACCTTTCACAGGTATTCCATCTAACTTAATTGTTAATGGCGATTTCTCTTCAGGAAACAGCAGTTTCAGTTCGGATTATCAATACCTAAACAATGCAGGTCTAAATGGAGTTCAAAAAGCATATGGTGTAGTAGCTGCAGCTAATTCTTGGTTCCAGTTTTTCCCAGCATGTACAAGTAGTGCACCTTCAGGAGGAAACATGATGGTGATTGATGGATCTACTACTAATGCAGGTAATGATATAGTTTGGGGACAAACGGTAGCAGTTACACCTAATACTAATTATACTTTTAGTTATTGGATGCAAACTATTGCTACACCTAACCTTGCAAACATGGAAGTACTCATAAATGGTACTTCAATAGGAATCTCTACCGCACCTGCAACCAATTGTTCGGCTGCTCAATATAGTTATACTTGGAATTCGGGTGCTAACACTACTGCACAAATCGCTATGTATGATAGAGCAACCGCTTTAAGTGGAAATGATTTTTCAATTGATGATATTTCGTTACTTGCTGCTGCAGGTAATCCTTGTGCTACAACAGCAACTATGACCATAGTCGTTAATCAAAAAGTAACTGCTACATTTGATGCGATTGGTCCTTTATGTATTGGCGAAGTTGTACCTCCTACGCTCCCTGCTACTTCTAATGAAGGGTTTACAGGAACTTGGTCACCAGCTACAATTGATACGACTACTTCTGGTATTTACACTTTTACTCCTGATGCTGGACAATGTGCCAACAATGGTTCTTTGGCAATAACAGTACAAAATGGATTTGACTTTATTATTGATGGCGAATGTATTGCTAATGATTTCACACTTACAGTATCAGCCGTTGATACCTCATTTGACGTTACTACTGCTAGTTATACTTGGCAAGATAGTAACGGACTGAACATTGGCACTATCAATCCTTTTAATCTAACACAATACTTGGCTTCAACGCCTGCAGAAGAAGCGGTACCAATGACTATATCAGTTACGGTTACTACAGCTGATGGATGTAAAAGAACTCATGAGATTGTTTTAGATGGTGTTATGTGTGGCATTCAAAAAGGAATCTCTGTAAACAATGATGGTCTAAATGACAACTTTGATTTAACAGGTTATAATGTTAAACAATTGAGTATTTTCAACCGTTATGGTTTGAAAGTTTATTCTAAATCTGCTTATACTAATCAATGGTTAGGTCAATCAGATTCTGGAGATGAATTACCAGATGGTACTTATTATTATGTTATCGATTTTAACAATAATCAGAAAGCTAAAACTGGTTGGATTTACATCAACAAAAAACAATAATAAAAAGCCCCGATATAATATCGGGGCTTTTTTAATACAATTTTATTGCTTCTTTTAATACAGATTGCAAAACTGCATTGTCTATTTCATCCAAGTTATAATACCGTAACGACTTAACTGTATTCCTGCCGTTATCAGCAATTAAATGGGTTTGATTGTTTTTTAGTTCGAAACCTTTGGCAAAACCAACATCTACAAACTGATGCTTATGACTGGCATTTAAATAACATAGAGGCTTCTTCTTATAGTAAAAATAAGGAACTGTCCATTTGTATTCTAAGGTAACTTTGGGCACAGTATGTTGTATTACTGCTATTATATGTAAAAGCATCGATCGATAGTTATCCGGTTGCTTTAATATATATGCCTCTTGAGGTTTCACTTACTCTATACCGTATTGATCAAACAAATAAATCAAAGAAGCCATAGTTGCGGCTCCCAATTCTAATTCTCTTTTGTTTACGGCATCAAATTTATCATTGGCGGCATGATGGTAATCAAAATAACGCTGTGAATCGGGTTTTAATCCTGCTTTTACTATTTTGGTGGAGGTCAACGGTCCAATATCTGAACCCGAATGCCCCTTCACAAAACTGTGTATTAAGTAAGGTTCAAATAAAATTTTCCAGCCCATGACTTTATTAAAGTTAACATCGTCTGATTCAAATGAAAAACCTCTCGGGGAAAAACCACCCGAGTCACTTTCGAGTGCAAAGATGTGGTTTTCGTTGTTAAGCTTAGAAAGTTCTTCGTATTTCTTTCCTCCCTTACCTCCAAATTCTT
>CANJDA010000154.1 GCA_947472705.1 Flavobacteriaceae bacterium | reverse complement strand
AGTGTGACAAAAATAGTTTAAAAATGTATATTTTTAATAGTATTATGTGAATTTTAACGACTGTTTTAAACATTAATTTGTAATAGAAATTAAAATTAATTTCGATAATTTAGCCTCATGATTCGAGTGTCAATTATTGGTTCGGGAAATGTGGCTCAACATTTAATTCAAGTCTTCAGTAAAACTACTGAAATTGAGTTAGTTCAAGTTTATTCACGTAATCCTCAAGCTATTTCTAATTTGGTTTTACCAAATAAAATAACCTCTAATTTTAGTGAACTTGAAAATGTAGACTTAGTCATAATAGCTGTAACGGATGATGCCATAGCTACTGTTTCGGATCAACTCCCATTCGAGAACCAATTGGTTGTTCACACCTCTGGTAGTGTTACTTTGGAAGGCATGAATAATAAAAACCGAAAAGGAGTATTTTATCCGTTGCAAACCTTTTCTAAATCAAAATCAATTAATTTTAAAGTCATCCCAATTTGCCTAGAAGCAGAAAACAATCAAGACTATAAAACTTTAGAAATAGTAGCCCAATCGATTTCGGACGTACATTTTAAAGTGAATTCAGTACAGCGAAAAGCATTGCATGTGGCTGCCGTATTTGTTTCTAACTTTGTGAATCATTTATATCAAATTGGAAATGACATTTGCTCTGAAAATCAATTAGACTTCGACATCTTAAAACCTCTGATTAAGGAGACAGCCAACAAAATAATGACCCTTTCGCCCACAGAAGCACAAACAGGGCCAGCACAACGCCAAGATACCCAAACCATTAATGCTCATCTCTCCTTTTTGACCGATGAACATCAGAAAGAAATTTATAAATTGCTAACAAAATCTATTATCGATAATGGGAAAAAGTTATAAGGAAATACTAAACAACATCAGCACCTTTATTTTTGACGTTGACGGTGTTTTGACTGACAGTAGTGTGCACATCACACCTACTGGAGAAATGTTGCGTATCATGAACATAAGAGATGGTTTTGCTATGAAAGCGGCAATTGAAAGTGGTTATAATGTTTGTATTATTTCTGGAGGAAATAACGAAGGAGTTCGTATCCGACTGAGAAACCTAGGGATTACTGACATTCATTTGGCTTCTCCTGATAAAGTAGCCACCTTCAAAGAATACATTGAATTGTATAACATCGACCCTGAAAATGTGCTCTATATGGGAGACGACATACCCGATTTTCATGTAATGCAATTGGTAGGATTACCTACTTGTCCGCAAGATGCAACTTCTGAGATTAAAGCAATTTCCACATACATTTCACATAAAAAAGGAGGAAAAGGAGCGGTTCGTGAAATGATTGAACAAGTGATGAAAGTACAAGGCAAATGGCATATGTATTATAACGGAAAACACGATTAGTCTAAAATATAATTTCCAATTCTTCGAATAACCGAATCAACAATCAAATGAAATTTTTAAAATTAATACGTTACCAAAACTTACTGCTTATTGCCTTAATGCAATTGATTTTCCGCTATGGATTTTTAAAACATCAAGATATTTATTTGTTTCTTAGTGATGGACAGTATCTATTATTAATACTATCAACAATGATGATAGCTGCAGCAGGATATATCATCAATGACATTCTAGATCAAGAAACTGATAATGAAAACAAACCTGAAAGAGTAATTATTGGCAAAGGAATATCTGAAACAATGGGATATAACCTCTATTTTGCTCTTAATGTGATTGGTGTAGGTATCGGATTTTATTTGTCGAATGCAATTCAGAAACCTACATTTGCTGGTATTTTTATCATCATCGTTACGATACTCTATCTTTATGCTACTACCTTGAAGCAAATGATTTTAATTGGCAATTTGGCTGTGGCGTTGTTATTGTCAATTAGTATATTAATCATTGGTGTTTATGATTTATTGCCGCTTACTTTTGATAGTAATAGAAATGAAATGGCTCTTGTTTTTTCTTTATTAATGGATTACGCCATCTTTGCTTTTGTACTCAATTTTATTAGAGAAATTGTTAAAGACATGGAAGATGTTGATGGCGATTACACTCAAGGAATGAATACTTTACCTATTGCAATAGGAATCAATAGAACCACAAAAATAGTATTCGGTTTAGGAGTTTTTGCCACCTGCGTTTTACTATGGTATATCAATACCTATTTGATGACAAATCATCTTTATTATGCTACGATTTATGGATTGCTTTTTGTAGTAAGCCCCATGATTTTCTTTGTAGTGAAAATATGGAATGCCAAATCTAAACAGGATTTTCATTTTTTGAGTACCTTATTAAAATTTGTGATTTTCTTTGGTATTCTATCCACTGCGGTAATTACTTTTAATTTGAAACATCATGCTTAAGTACAAGCTTAAAGATCATAAAATTATACTGGCATCAGGCTCTCCAAGAAGGCAACAGTTTTTTAAAGATTTAGATTTGACTTTTGAAATTAGATTAAAAGAAATTGAAGAAGTGTATCCTGAAAGCTTACAAGGGGTTGAAATTACTAACTATTTAGCCGAATTAAAATCTAATGCTTTTGAGGGAGAACTTAAAGAAAATGAACTCTTGGTAACTAGTGATACTATTGTTTGGCTAAATAATAAAGCATTAGGCAAACCAAAAGATTATGATGATGCTGTACATATTTTGAAATCGTTATCAAATCAAACCCATGAAGTAATTACATCAGTATGTTTTAAAACATTTACTAAAAGTGAAACAATTTTTGATGTAACCAAAGTAACCTTTAATGAACTATCAGAAGATGCCATTCATTATTATTTAAATAAATACAAGCCTTTTGACAAGGCCGGAGCCTATGGTATTCAGGATTGGATTGGATTGGTTGGGATAACCAAAATTGAAGGTTCTTATACTAATGTAGTTGGTATGCCAACAGAAAAAGTATATCAGTATTTAAATCAATTAAGTTGAAAGAATTCAAAAATGATGAATTAACTTTACAAAAATCAAAAAGGTTATGACTGACACAATTAAATTTCCCTTTTATATTAAATTGGCAGCCATATTAATTTGTTTAAGTGGTATGTTTACCATAGTTTATCTTGGGCAAGACATTATTTTTCCTATTCTTCTTTCCTTACTTTTTGCCATCATACTTCGGCCAGTAGTTAAATTTTTAAATACCAAACTTCGCTTTCCTCATTTTATTGCCGTGATCTTCGCTATTGTAATTTTTGTATTGTTATTTCTGGGGATCTTTTATTTTATTTCTCTTCAAATTAGCGACATGGCTTCAGATTGGGGAAAAATTAAAAACAATATCTATTTTCATATTGAAAATTTTCAGCAAATGATTCGAGATAATTTTCATTTAAGCAAAAGTGAACAAAATGAAATCATAAACAATGCTACTAAAGATAGTTTGCAAAGTGGAAACCAAATTGTGGGCACAACATTAAGTTCGGTTACTGATATAGTATTGAACTTGACCTTAATTCCTATTTATACCTTTTTATTTTTATTGTATCAAAATTTGTTTATTACCTTTTTAACTAAATTATACAAACCAGTTCATCACAAAAAAGTACAAGAGGTTCTAATTGAAATCAAAATAGCGGTACAAAGTTATGTTGTAGGCTTACTTTTTGAAATGATTGCAGTTTCAATTTTAACCACAATTGGCCTTTATTTAATTGGAGTACAATATTTCATTTTATTGGGAATTATTACAGGCATTTTGAATTTAGTACCATATATAGGGATATTATTTGCTGGAGCTCTAAGTATTGTTGTTTCTTTAACTGGATCAACCGATTTATCAATTATTTTTGGAGTCATTGTAGTTAACATAATAGTACAATTGATTGATAACAACATATTAGTTCCCTTATTTGTTAATTCTAAAGTAAAAATCAACGCTCTTGTATCAATTATAGGTATTATTATTGGTAATGTATTAGGAGGTATTTCGGGTATGTTTTTGGCCATACCTATTATAGCTATTTTTAAAGTTATCTTTGATCGTATTGAAATTTTGGAGCCCTGGGGTTACTTAATGGGAGATGATTTGCCAAAGACTTTTGAATGGCATAATATTAAAATCCCAATGTACAACTACAACAATCAATCAACTTCCAATCCTTTCCAAGTGGATTCAGCTGAAGAAATTGCCAACGAAGAAAATTTAGATTATCGTAATGAAAACATACAAGATTAAAATATTATGAATTTCTTTTCTCACTTTACCAAAGAGGTCATTGAAACCGGAATACTTATAGTAATCACTCTTTTTTTAAGAATCATTTTGGCGCGATTTATCCGTCGCTATGCCAAAATTTATTCTATAATGGAAAGTAGAACCAATTTGGTTATAAAATACATATACATACTGATTACCATTATAATGATAATTGGTATCATAATAATTTGGGGCGTGCAAAAAAAGGATATTTTATTAACCATTTCATCAGTAACCACTGTTGTTGGAGTAGCTATGTTTGCCCAATGGTCAATTCTTAGTAACATAACTTCGGGCATTATATTGTTCTTTTTCTTTCCATTTAGAATCGGAGATATTATCAAAGTACACGATAAAGATTTTCCAATACAAGCTGAAATTGAAGACATCAAAGCCTTTCACATTTATTTAAAAAACGATAAAGGGGAACGTATCACCTACCCTAATAACTTATTACTTCAAAAAGGAATTTCCATTATCATTCCAAAACAAAATAACACAGAATTTACAGATTAAATTTTAATTATATAATTTTTAGAAGGAATTTTATAACATGGATCGATTGTTGAGTAGTAGTTTTTGGATTATACAAAAAAACAAGTATAATCTAATGGTTTCCTAATTCGAAAATCATTTAATTAAAAAGTAAATTATGAAAACAACTAAATTATTTTTACTAATAGCACTTTTAGTAGCTACAGTAAGCAGTAAGGCACAAGTTTTGGTAAATGTTAATATTGGTACGCCGCCAGTTTGGGCACCAGCAGCCCCTTTTGAAGTACAATACTATTATCTTCCCGATATTGAAGTATACTATGATGTTCCGGCACGTTGTTATATTTATTTTGGAAATCGAAAATGGCGTCGTTCAGTCTCCTTACCTCCACGATTCAGAGGATATGATTTATATCATGGCCAAACTGTTTATTTAAATGATTATCATGGTAGAAAACCT
>CANJDA010000153.1 GCA_947472705.1 Flavobacteriaceae bacterium | reverse complement strand
CAACTTTCCGATGAGGAAAACTATTATTATGATTTGTGGCGATTTAAAAATGATTTTGACAACTATAAAAAATCCTTAGATTTTGAAAAGGTTAAACTTAGATATGTCATGCAGTTGTTTTACGATTCTCTAATCTTAGTTTTTCAGTATTTAGATGCTTTATTACTTGATTATGAAACTATAAATTTCTCTGAATTTGATTACGATAAATTATTAGAAGACTTTGATTTACAATCGGAAAAAAATAAAACAGTTTCCATCAAAAAGTGTCACATTAATTTAAATAAAAAAGACACTGCTCAATTGTTTGCCTTTTTGATGGAAACTGAATTATTTTCATTCCACACAGACAAGAGAAAAAACAGAGCTGAATTATCGAAGTTTATTCAAGCCAATTTCACTTATAAAGGCGATAATGATACCAAAAGCATTATTAAAAATATCAATCAAGAATTCACCGATCTATTTCATCCAAATCAATCTAAACAACTGCCGTATGTGAAGGAACTTCTTCAAGTTGTAGAAAATAGAATAAGCGAGTTAGAGTAGAAGATTCGCAAAAGATTCGCTCAAAAAATTAGCCCAAGCTGCGTCATTGTCCAAAATTTGTAACTTAATTATAAATCGATTAAGTCATGAACGAAAACAATGAAATCATTTTACCGAGTCTTGGTAGCATTAAAAAACTACTAGAACCAATTTATAGCCGTTTAGAGGCTATTGAGTACCAAATTAAACAAACTACCCAAAAAACAAACCAAAGTGTCAAATACTACCGCAATAACGATATGAAACTGATATTTGGTTTGTCTAACAACACCATTATCAAATACAGAGAAACAGGAGTACTCCCCTATACTAAATTAGGAGAAATATACTTATATGATGTGAAAGAAATAAATACCATTCTTAACCGAAATAAAGTATGCTAATTAAACGTATTGATCCACTTACTGGCGAAGAATTTATTCCTAAGAAAATCTCCCAAAAATTTGCATCGCCAAGCAACAGAATAATGTTCAATAATCAAAAAGCCAATAAGCTAAGACAAGAAAGGTCATTTATTGACAAACTTGTCCACAAGAACCACCGGATACTTCGAGAGATTTATAATCCAGAGCAAGACAATATTTTTAACAGTCACTGGTTAAGAGGAAAAGGTTATGAATTAAAGGCTTATAACCATATAGAAAAGTATAAAGGACAATTTACAATTGCAGTATACGAGTTTCTAGTTATTGATACTGGAATTGATGATAAAATTAAAATAGTTAAACATGGAAGACTTTAGAAATTTCACCATCATTGAGAAAAATTTTGAACTAGAGAATACCCTAGCAGAAAATCATTTAATTCGGTCTAAGAATGATGTTCTAGTGGTGGTTGGCGTATTGGCTGGATGCGTTATTATGGGAATGGCATTTTATTATGCAAACCAGGAGTATAACAGAACTAAAAAATATAGTACTGCTGGGTATTGAACCAAAACACTAATCAAAAAAAAAGCGCGATAATTATTGTCACGCTTTTTTTTTTGTTAAAAACGCTACGTAACACATCCAAATTAAAACGCATCAATACGCTTCTAATTTGCTAGTCAATTGCATTGCAAAAGAATCAAAGATTTATTGTCTTGGCTGTGGTTTACAATATTTTAGTAATAAGTAGAAAAGTAAAAATGAATAATTGTTTTAAAAGCAAAGTGCAGTCATTGAATTTTTGTATCAAAACATCCTACTTAAACAAGTCGTTTTTCGATCATTTAAACAAATCATTTTACTTGAAAATATATTGTTTAATAACTAGCTTCCAAATCCATCTGCTTTTTTAAGCACAGGTCTATATTGGTTATCTTTTTCAAAGTTAAAAATATCAGTAACAGGAAGTGGTTGATTAACTGTTTCCATAATACCTAATTTATTTAACAGTCTGTTAGCTCTATCCATAGCCAAAGGTTTAAACTCATAAATTTGAGATAACCTTCCTTTTCTTAAAAGAGCTTTGTCAATATTTTTAACATCAGTATTGAATGTTGCTATTATTTGTATGCCTAAGCTTTCACCAAGCAACCCATCGGTTAAATTTAGCAGCATCGAGAGATTGGAGTTTCGAACCTCTTCACGAGACGTAATTAATCCCTATAAAATGTTACCTCCTGTTTTTGAAGGATGGACCGATGTGGAGCTAATGGATAACATTTCTGAAATTGAAGATATCGCTGACGGTGGAGCCGCTTTAACAGCTTATGCGAAATTACAATACCAAGACATGTCAGAGAAAGAAAGAAACGACATAACAAAAGCATTACTTAAATACTGCGAATTAGACACCTTAGCAATGGTTATAATCTATGAGCATTTCAAAGAGGATTTAATTAAGTAATTTAATTCAAAATTATTACTTCTATATCCTCTAAAATCAACGCATTTCAATACCATCAGCCATTTTCAGCTCAATATTGTAATAGTTGAAATCGTTTTTGTTTCCATTAACTTTTTCAATGATATTAATAACAGTATCTTTTTGTTTTATCGGAGGAAAAACCAAAGAAAAGTACTGCCAGTCTTTCTTCGACTCGAAATTTCGCTTTGCTGGCGCAATGGCTATTCCCACTGCATTTGTCAGTATATAGCGCTCTTTAGTTACTACATCTTCAATAAAGGTATCGGGAGAAATTTTAATCCACCCGCCATTATCGTACTTTTCAGTTGTAATATATCCAAAATCAATTTTTGTCAACTCTGGCAATAAACTAATTCTAAGCAATAGTGGATTAGACTCTCCATGTCCAAGTATATTATAATGAAATACCAGATTTTTGTCTTTCTTTATCATGTTATAATAGTGAATTAGTTTGTTGTCTTAACCATTGAGGATTGATTACTTCAAGATTTCTACCGTAAGAACGAAATAAGCGAATTAACTCCATACTTGGCACCACATCAATGGTAAAAAAACTAGATCCAGATTCATTTTTTTCAGCCTTCTGACTAAAATGAATTGGATAAGCTTCAAAGTAATTAGTTATTTTTATAGAAGTTAAAAATGTAATCTTTTGTTTTGGTTGATTTTCTATTGGATATACACCAATAATATCATTACAATAGCTGTAAACTTCACTTTGATCACTATCAATATATTTTCTTTTTAAATGCAGCGGCTCATATATTCGATCTAATCCAAAAGTTCGAATTGATTTGTGAGATTCAGAATACCCTACCAGATACCAACGGTTTTCAAACTCTTTGAGTAAAATCGGATGAACTATAATCGCTTTAAATTCTCTATAATTATAAGAATAATGAGAAAATGATAATGGATACTGATTTTTACAAGCTTTAAACAATGTATTAAAGTTTTCAGAACCTTTCGCACCTTCTACATAATCAGTTTGAATTATCTTTCTCTCGGTATTACTATCTGGAAATTCTTCTTTATAGGTAGCTAATACTTTCTGTATAGCATAACTAAATCGTTCGTTTACCCTATTTCCACCTCCTAGATTTTTAACCAAATCAAGAGCTTCTTTAATGCTTGAAATATCATTTTCAGTTAATGGAATCGAATTAATAGAATAATTGGGATCATTATAATAATAACCTAGATTTTTTCTACAAAAAACTATCGGAGCGTCAAAAACATCAGACTGCTTCATGTTTCTAATATCCTTTTCAAGTGTATCTAAAGAAGGTGCCTTATCTAAACTATGCTCGCAAGCATCTTGAATATCCAACAAACTAGGATAAGGTTTATATATGTTTTTCAACATTTTATCTATCACCCGATACCTACTGTAAGCAGATTTTGAAATATGCATTATTCTTTTTTTTAGTAAAAATACGAAAAATATTCATTCCGTATTTAAAATACGGTATCAATGTAAATCTTTGGCTAGAAATTAATAGTTACATCATAAAACTCAAAAAAAAATTTAAAAAGTTGGAATGACTAAACTGAATTTCAGTTTCAGTTTCAAGTATTAAAATTGCAACAATTTGGATATTCGAATCATCATAGAGCTAGATAATCTCATAGTTAAAGAGATTACAGGAAGCCCAAAGCAATTGGCTTCTAAACTCTCTATTACTGAAAGGACAGTATATAATTATATTTCATTTATGAAAAAAGTTTTGAATGCTCCTATTGTATATGACTATCATAGAATGTCATATATATATGATACAGATTGCGAATTTAAATTTATCAGATAACGAAAAAGTGGAGTTCAGACCCCACTATAAAAAACGAGGCGGAACCGAAAAGCCAAAAGAGTAAGAAAACCAAAGTTAGTAATTATGAAAAAAACGATTTTTAAAACAGCAGTAATTCTACTTACTGCAATTATCACAATTAGTTGTTCTAAAGATGGAGCGACTGGTCCGGCCGGTGAACAAGGAGCTCCCGGAATTAATGGAAATGCTAATGTTGTAGGTTACTTACCAATTTCTACAATATCATCAAATTGGACTTCCATAAATAGCGGAACGGTGTGGATAGCAAATTTAACTGGAGCTACTTCAATTACGCAAAATGTAGTTGATTACGGTATTGTTTCTGTTTTTAGAAAATATACTTCAAATGGAGTTACGGAATGGTCTCCTTTACCTGATACTAATGGAAACATTAATATTAGTTTTAATTACGGAGTAGGATATATAACTTTTTATACACAAAGCACAAACTTTGCTGCAATTTCAAATCCTGGAGCGATAACTTTTAGATACGTTGTAATTACTCCTTCTAACAAAATGGCAAATCCAAATACCAATTGGAAAGATTATAATCAAGTAAAAGAAGCCCTTCATCTAAAAGATTAATTTTTTTTTAGAATTAATGCCTCACTTTAAAATGAGGCATTTTTTTTAATATTTTTTTTATCCCTTATAAATAATACGGAGTGCCATTATAATTTTGAATCATAAATCAATAAACAAACAAATTATGAAAATCAATTATGAAACAGAAACTCCTGAAGAGCTTCTACAAGAAACCAAAACTTACGTATTTGAAAACCCTATTTCACTGCGCACGCCAAACGAACATATGGGAATTGAAAAAATCAGTTTAGAAGAGGAGTTCATCAGAATAGACTTTGTCTATATAGCACCGAAAAAATACATCAATGGCGGTTGGATACAAATTGATTCGGGTTGTTATATCAGACCCATAGGATCGGAT
>CANJDA010000152.1 GCA_947472705.1 Flavobacteriaceae bacterium | reverse complement strand
TATGAAATATTAATTTTGAAATATCCAGAAAAAAGTAGTTTCTTTGCAGACCGAATTTCGGATATTAAAATTTTACAACAAAATAATTAATACATAATGAGCACATTTTCAATTTTTTTAGTACTGATAACAATAGTTTGTTTTCTATTGATTATCGTAATCATGGTTCAAAACCCTAAAGGTGGCGGTTTATCATCTTCATTAGGCGGTTCAACGCAAATGGGTGGTGTTCAAAAAACGACTGACTTTTTAGATAAAAGTACTTGGACATTGGCTACTATCCTTATCGTTTTGATTTTATTATCAAGTTTGAGTTTCTCTGGAAGCTTAAGTGATGCTAATTCAAAAATTATTAATGAAAAAGATATGGCAGCACCTAAATCGGTTAGTCCAGCACCAGTTACTCCAGGAAAACAAGCTGAGAGTACAAAAAAATAATTCTTAGTAATACAAAAATATAATGCCAGCGCTGACATGCTGGCATTTTTTTTAGGATAAAATGTCAGTTTATAAGGCTTGGCACAATTTCTGAAAAGCCAAAACAAACATTCTAATAACATAAAACAATATAATTATGGCATTAAATATTAAACCTCTTTCAGACAGAGTTATAGTGGAACCTGCAGCGGCAGAAACGCAAACGGCATCTGGAATTATTATACCAGATACCGCCAAAGAAAAACCTCAAAAAGGGACGGTAGTTGCCGTTGGGAATGGTAAAAAAGACGAGCCTTTAACAGTTAAAATAGGTGACACTGTTCTTTATGGAAAATATGCTGGAACTGACTTAAAGTTCAATGGCAAAGACTATTTAATTATGCGTGAAGACGACATTTTAGCAATCATCTAATAGCTGTAAGCATTAGGCTGTAAGCAATAAGCATGAGAGATTTTAAAAAATATGATGTTTGGCAATTAAGTCATTCCTTGACATTAGAAGTTTACAATATCACTTCTAATTTTCCTAAAGAAGAATTATATGGATTGACAAGTCAAATAAGAAGAGCGTCAGCTTCTATTGCAACTAATATTAGTGAAGGTTGTGGGAGAAACAGCGACAAAGAATTTAATCAATTTCTCAATATCGCTTTAGGTTCAGCCAGCGAAACAGAATATTTACTTATTCTATCAAAAGATTTAAACTATATTCCAAATGAAAAATTTGAGGTTTTAGAAATTCAAATCAACACTATCAAAAGTAAATTATATAAACTCAAAGAAAAGTTAAACTAGCTTATAGCCTATGGCTTAAAGCATAAAGCAAACAAAATTATGGCAAAAGATATAAAATTTGACATTGAAGCACGCGACGGTTTAAAACGTGGTGTAGATGCCTTAGCGAATGCAGTTAAAGTAACCTTGGGACCAAAGGGTCGTAATGTAATCATAGGAAAATCATTTGGTGGACCGAATGTTACTAAGGATGGTGTTACAGTTGCAAAAGAAATTGAATTAAAAGACCCATTAGAAAATATGGGTGCTCAAATGGTAAAAGAAGTAGCTTCTAAAACCAATGATTTAGCAGGAGACGGTACTACAACTGCTACGGTATTGGCACAAGCTATCGTTAAAGAAGGCTTGAAAAACGTTGCTGCTGGAGCTAATCCAATGGATTTAAAAAGAGGTATTGACAAAGCTGTTGAAGCTATCGTAACTGATCTTGGCAAACAAGCCCAAGTAGTAGGAAGCGATTCAGAAAAGATTAAGCAAATTGCATCTATTTCAGCTAATAATGACGAAGTGATTGGGGAACTAATTGCTACGGCTTTTGCTAAAGTTGGTAAAGAAGGTGTTATTACTGTTGAAGAAGCAAAAGGAACTGATACTTATGTTGATGTTGTAGAAGGAATGCAGTTTGATAGAGGTTATTTATCTCCTTACTTTGTTACCAATCCTGAAAAAATGGAGGTGGAATTAGAAAGACCTTACATTTTATTATACGACAAAAAAGTATCTTCTTTAAAAGAATTATTACCTATCCTTGAGCCAGTAGCTCAATCGGGAAAACCATTATTGATTATTGCTGAAGATGTAGATGGCGAAGCTTTATCTACATTGGTAGTTAACAAATTGCGTGGCGCTTTGAAGATAGCTGCTGTAAAAGCACCAGGATTTGGTGACCGAAGAAAAGCAATGTTGGAAGACATTGCCATATTAACTGGCGGAACTGTGATTGCGGAAGAAAGTGGCTATACTTTAGAAAATACAACATTGGAAATGTTGGGTACTGCTGAAAAAGTAACTATAGATAAAGACAATACCACTTTGGTTAACGGTGCTGGAAGTGCTGACATGATTAAAAATCGTGTTAACCAAATCAAAGCTCAAATGGAAACCACAACCTCTGATTATGACAAAGAAAAATTACAGGAGCGTTTGGCTAAATTGGCTGGAGGAGTAGCTGTACTATACGTTGGTGCTGCCTCTGAAGTGGAAATGAAAGAGAAAAAAGATCGTGTAGACGATGCTTTACATGCAACTAGAGCTGCTGTAGAAGAAGGAATAGTTGCTGGTGGAGGCGTTGCTTTGTTGAGAGCCAAAGCGGTACTAACTTCTCTTAAATCAGATAATGCTGATGAAGCAACCGGAATTCAAATTGTATCACGAGCAGTAGAATCTCCACTGAGAACCATTGTTGAAAATGCAGGTTTAGAAGGTTCTGTTGTTGTAGCAAAAGTATCTGAAGGCAAAGCCAATTTTGGTTACAACGCCAAAACAGATGAATATGTTGATATGCTAAAAGCAGGAATTATTGATCCGAAAAAAGTAACTCGTGTAGCACTTGAAAATGCTGCTTCTGTTGCTGGAATGATTTTGACCACTGAATGTGCATTAGTAGAAATCAAAGAAGAAAACGCTGGCGGCGGAATGCCTATGGGTGGTGGCATGCCAGGCATGATGTAATAAATTGAATTATTTAAAATAAAAAGCCTCAATTACTTGAGGCTTTTTTTATTCTGTATCTTTTGGTGTTTTCTTGATCATTTTTAAAAAAACTGGAAAAGTAGAAACCAAAATTATTCCGATTACAATTTTTTCTATGTGATGTTTCAAATCGATGTCAAATTTATCTAAAAACATCCCATAAAGATAGTGCCCAGAGAAAATCAAAGCAAAAGACCAAAGAAAAGAACTCACGATATTGTAAAACATAAATTTCTTTTTTTCCATTGTCACGATCCCTGCAACAATAGGTGCAAAAGTTCTTACTATAGGCAGAAAACGAGCAAAAATAATAGCTTTCCCTCCAAATCTTTCAAAGAAATCTTTAGATTGAATTAAGTATTTTTTCTTAAACCAAAAACTATCTTCTTTTTTATATAAATAATAACCACTCTTAGAACCAAACCAGTATCCCATCATGTTTCCAAAGATTCCGGCTACAGCAATTAATATTGATAATAATGTTACATTTACCATATCGCTTTCGATAAATGAAAAATTTTCAATCAAATCACGGCTGTAAATTCCCGATAAAAAAAGTAAACTGTCTCCAGGCAAAAAGAAGCCGGCAAAAAGTCCGGTTTCAGCAAATACAATAAACAACACTATCCAAAGCCCTACTTTTACACCTCCAATAGACATAGTGATATAAAACTCGGGATTCAACAACTGCATCCAGTCAAAATTGGTCATGGAAAATAAATTTAAAAGATGTATAAATAGAGCGTGAAATTAATAATATTTTTTGGGTAATAAGGCTTTTTCAGTGATTTTAAGATAATATTATCATCGATTAAAATTCCAATTGATAAACATCATCTAAGTCTTTATTACTACTGAAATTCACATTCAAATCCGTTACAAATCCCGAATTTAAACCATAAACCCAACCATGTAGTGAAAGTTCCTGACCGCTTTTCCATGCTGATTGCACTATAGAGGTTTTGGCTAAATCACAAACTTGTTCAATCACATTTACTTCTACAAAGCGGTTGAAACGGTCATTCTCATTTTCAATAGCATTCAATTCATGATGATGCAATCGGTACACATCTTTAATATGACGAATCCAATTATCAATAATTCCGATAGAGGTATTATTCATAGCAGCTCTAATCCCTCCACAACCATAATGACCACAAACAATTACATGTTTTATTTTTAGAGCATTAACTGCATAATCCAAAACACTCAACATATTCATGTCTGAATGCACAACCATATTGGCAATATTTCTGTGAACAAAAACTTCTCCTGGCTTGGCTCCAATAATTTCATTTGCCGGAACACGACTGTCTGAACATCCTATCCAAAGTAGTGGTGGGTTTTGACCTTGAGATAAATCTTTAAAATAATTTGGATCTAACTTTAATTGATCTTCTACCCATTGCTTATTGTTGTCTAAAATCTTTTTATAAAAATCGCTCATAAGAAAGTCATAATGCATTAATTGTGGTAAAGATAAAATTATTAGCTGAAAGTTATTCAAATAAAAAACTCCCCAATATGAGGAGTTTTTTTAATCTTATTTTCTTTCGTATTGACAACAACCTGGAAGTTTGTCATAAACATCAGCCGTTGTTTTTTCTTCCTCGGTATCATGCCCAGCTTTAGCAACAGCTTTTTTTACATCAAGCACTGAGCTTTTCTCTTCATTAAGTATAACAGTCAAGTTATGGCTTTCCTCATCCCACACAGCCGATTTTACTCCCGAAACCGAAAAAGCTGCTTTTTGAATTCTTTTTTGACATTGCTCACAATTACCATTTACTTCAAAGGTATATTTGGCATTTTTATTTTTTTTCTCTTGTGCTTGTGTTGAAAGTGATACAAACAGTAACATCATTCCTAAAACTATGTTTTTCATATTTAATTTGTTTTTAAGTTATTTTATTTTAAATCGCAATCCTGCATAATACATTTGGCCAAAAACTGGCGCATACACTATTGAAGTATCAAAGTTGGGACCAAAAGGATTGTCACTACCCAAAATGGCTTTATCTTGACGGTAATTACTAATGTTTTCTCCTCCTATATACATTTCAAAGGTACTAGAAAAAGTTCTAGTAATCTGCGCATTCATCACTCCAAATGATGGAGAAAACTCGGGCAATCTATCTTGAGAAGGATTACTAGCGGTATTTGGCAACTGTTGTTTTCCTAACCAATTAAAAGTATAATCAAATTTCCATTGCTTTCCTTTTTCAGCAATATGTGTTTCGTATTCTAAATTGCCAAAGAAACGATGCTTTGCTTGCAATGGTCTTTGAAAACTCCCAGATAGATAATCCGTTGATATATCATAAAATTTATAAGCCGTTCTCAAATTCAAATGCTTAATGATTTC
>CANJDA010000151.1 GCA_947472705.1 Flavobacteriaceae bacterium | reverse complement strand
TTGAATCAAATCTCTAGGAGCTTCATAAATATTGTTGGCTCTGCCTAAATAACAAGGATCGTGAAACGTAATTCTTTTTCCTTTGAATTGGCCACCTTCAATGGTTAATCTGCCAGAATCTAGTAGTGATTTTAGAAATTCAGTATGATGAACCACTTCATAGGTTCCACCCAATTCAGGATATTCGTTTTTTAAAGTATTAAAACAATGTGGACAAGCCGTTACTATTTTTTTAGCTTCATAGGCATTCAAAACCTCGATGTTCATCATGGCTTGCATTTGGAACAAAAACTCATTACCAGCTCTTTTGGCAGGGTCTCCAGTACAGCTTTCTTCAGTTCCTAGTACCGCAAAATCAACATTGGCACGATTTAAAATACGCACAAAGGCTTTAGTGATTTTTTTTGCTCTGTCATCAAAACTACCTGCACAGCCTACCCAAAACAATACTTCGGGTTGCTTGCCTTGAGCCATCATTTCTGCCATGGTAGGCACATTTAATACTTCTGACATAAATAAAAGATTAGAGGTTTAGTTCTGAATTAAAAAAATATATTGAAATTTAAATTGAAACAATACTAATTTAGTATTTTTTCCAAATCAATATAAATTAATGCATTTAAGGAAAAATATTTTGCCTTTTCATTTTTATAACTTAAAAATTCGGAAATACTATTATCATATCTTAATTGAAAATCAATGTATTTAACAAACCTAAATCCAGCACCAAATTGTAAGCCATAATCTATATTATTAAACTTGTAATTATTAATATCATCAATATTTGTGAAATTATTATCATTTTTAATCATTGATGACACTCTTCCTCCTGTCACTAAATAAAAACCCTTATTATATTTACTTCCTAAATTTAATTTTAAATTGCTATTAAAATCGATATAATTAATTTTTGCATATAAATTATTAGAACTCCAAATTTGAATACTTTTACTATTATAAATTAATTCAAATTTAACCCCAAATCTTTTGCTAATTCCATACTCTCCATAAACACCATAATTTAAATGATAATTATCCCATCCAACTCGCAATATCTTATCATTAGTTGATGGAGGTCTAAACATTTCGACACCTGTAACTATGCCATATGAAAACACTTGTGAAAATGATGAATGGCTATAAATTAAAATTAAAAAAGTAAATAGTATTTTTTTCATTTATATTAGTTATGAAGTTGATAAATTTTAATAATCCAACAATTGAAATATCTATTCATGATGCTCATCATCGAACACTTGAATGGTTACTTCTTTGTCTACTAAATCAGTGAACTTTCCTCTGTAACGAGTAGCCTTTACAAGGTGATTGTCAATCCAATGATAATTACCACCACGTGGTTTTCCAAATAGAATTCCGTGGTATTTGAACCCGTGTTTTTTTAACCAAATCTCGGTATATTCTCTATGTGCTTCCGTTCGAGAAGTGAAGAAAAAAATAATATGCCCTTCGTCGTACCATTTGTTTAAGGTCACTAAGGCATCAGGATAAACTTCTGCTGTTAACATCCTCTCTGGTTCTTCATTGGGGATATCATCACAAACGGTTCCGTCAATATCAATTAAATAATTCTTTACTCCTTCTGGTAAAATAGGACTTAACTTTTGCCCATTTTGTGTTACTGCTTGTAAGGTTTTGTCAATGTCTTCCGCTTTCATTTTGTTACTTTTTATAGTTTTCAAATTCATTCGACAAATTCTCAAGCCTCACAAATATGAGAATTTATCTGATTTATATAATTAATTTTCGTCTTTCCAGTTTAATCTGTCTTGTTGATTGTATTGCCATGGAGCACCGTTGTTTTCAATATTAGTCATCATTGCGTTTAATGATTGTGGTGCCGCACTTTGCTCCATCACCAAATATCTTCTCATGTCCATAATGATAGATAATGGGCTAATGTTTACTGGGCATTCTTCAACACATGCATTACATGATGTACAGGCCCAAAGTTCTTCAGCAGTGATATAATCGTTTAATAAAGATTTATTATCGGGAACAAAAATCCCCTTATTAGCATCCATATTTTTGCCCACTTCTTCCAAACGGTCACGGGTATCCATCATTATTTTACGTGGAGATAATTTCTTTCCTGTTTGATTTGCTGGGCAGGATGAAGTACAGCGTCCGCATTCAGTACAAGTGTATGCATTGAGTAATTGTACCCAATTCAAATCCTGCACATCCGAAGCACCAAACTTAGCAGGAGCAGCATCTGTAGGTTGCGCAGCAAAAGGATCGGCATTGGGATCCATCATTAGTTTTACTTCTTTGGTAACACTTTCTAAATTATCAAATTTCCCTTTGGCATTCAAATCAGAGAAATAAGTATTAGGGAAAGCTAAAAGAATATGCAAGTGTTTAGAGTAATATAAATAATTCAAAAACAGTAAAATTCCAATGATATGAAACCACCAAGCTGCTTTTTCAATTACCTCAACAGTAGTAATATCCATATTATAGAAAAATGGCGTAATATATTGCGAAATTACATTGCCTGAATTAATCATTTGGAAATGTAAGTCGGTGGCGTTCATTATTAAGAATAATGACATTAAGACCATTTCGAAATACAATATAGTATCAGCATCTTTCTTTGGGGCACCTTTTAAATCAGAACTTGCAAATCGTTTCAAACGAATAACATTTCTTCTTATCCAAAAAACAATAACAGCTACTAGAACCAATACGGCTAAAATCTCGAAAGAACCTATTAGAAAGCTGTAAAATCCTCTTAAAAAAGAGAAGATTCTGTGAGTACCGAAAAGTCCATCGATGATGATTTCTAGCACTTCAAGGTTGATGATAATAAATCCAGCGTAAACGATTATGTGCAAAAACCCTGCTACTGGACGTTTTATCATTTTAGACTGACCAAGAGCAATCATGGCCATGTTTTTCCAACGGGCGGAAGCATTATCTGAACGATTTACATCGTGGCCTAATTTTATATTACGGCTTAATTTTTTTACATTTTTGGCAAAAAAACCAATTCCAGCAATAAGAATAATAGCAAAGAGTATGTTGTCGATATACATCATGGCTTATAGTTTACTTTTTTATAGTATCGTTTACAGGTGCTTTATAGGGTTTGTTTTTCTTTCCAAATAAAGAAACATTAACATACCTTGTTGGATTTAAACGAAGATCTTGTAATAGTAATTCTAATTCATTGGAAGCTTTAACAAAATTAGTATATAATGTTTCGTCTTTGGCTAATTTCCCTAGCGTTCCTTTTCCAGATTGCACATCAGCCATTATTTTATCAACACTTGCTAATGTTTTTTCTAATTTCTTAACTGTTGCAGCAAAATTTATTTTGGAAATGGAGTCTGAAATTTTAACAAGATTTCCAGAAGTTTTGTCTAAGTTGGACAAGGTAACTCCAATTTTACCTTTGTTATCCACCAATATTCCATTTAAATTTTCGGAAGCTACTTTAAATTCAGCCATAGTAGCATCTAGATTGGTGAAAGTATTTTTTAAATGATCTTTTGTTTTAGTATCTAAAATTGTGTTTACATTAGTCAACAAATTATCTGCCGATACAGCCATTCTTTCTATCTTTTCTTGCAATGGTGTTAAGCGTTCTGCAACTAAAGCGGTAAGCCCTGATTTTATTTCTCCTTTTAAAGTTGTTCCAGATTCGGCAACAGTTTTATCTTGAAAATTTGGTGTAATCATAATTTGTTTTCCACCAATTAAACCTGGTTCATATATAGATGCAACGCTAGATTTTGAAAAAAGAAATTCGGAATTAATTTGCAATTCAACCTTCACTTTACCAGAATCATCTGAAAACTCTATTTTACTAACCTTCCCAACGGTAAGTCCGTTGATGGTAACAGGTGCTGAGTTTTGTAACCCTTCTACATTATCATATAGTACATAAATTGTTTTATTATTGGAAAACAAGTCTCTTCCTTTTAAGAAACTGTAGCCCCAAATAAATAATAATATAGAAGCAATTACCAATATTGCTGTCTTAATTTCTCTAGTGATTTTCAATGCTGATTAATTTTTGGCAAAGTTAAAATAAAATCCTATAACTCCTTATAATTATTGCTTTAATGCTTCTTGAACTGATACTTTTTTTCCATTTTTAAAAGCAATTACAAAGGCCGATATAAATCCTTTGGCTTTAGCTTCTGCTAATAACTTTTTGGCTTCTTCATAACTAGAAGTGTTACCATACATATATTTATACAGAGTTCCTTCTGAGGTTACCGAAATATTATTCAACCCTTTGAAATTACTAGGAGTTGTGTCTAATTTTTTTCCACTAGCCGAAAGTTGAACTTTGAAACTTGCCACTCCACTAATAGCTTCTGGTTTTATTTCTTCTTTAGGTTCAGGTTTTTTAATTTCTGGTTTCTTAATTTCTGGAGTTTTTACAATGGCTTTAGGTGCTATTACAGAATCAGTAGACTTATAGGTTTTCTCCTTACCCATTTTATCGGATGGCTTTTCTATCAAATCCTCTTTATCATTGCCAAAATATTCCTTTTTATAACTAATTATAGCATTAGCAATTGACTGTGCAATTTCCTCTTGCCCATCTTCTGAATCAAGTTTTGCTCCTTCCGAAGGATTGGATATAAAGCCCATTTCTATCAATACTCTTGGCATATATGCTTTATGTAAAACCATATAGGGTGCTTGCTTTACCCCACGACTTTTTTTATCTAATTCATCTATAAAATGATTTTGAATTTTTCCAGCTAATACAATGCTTTGGTCTAGATAAAGTTCTTGAGCCATTACCAATCCTGCTAATGTTTCAGGCGATTTTGGGTCATACCCTTCGTATTTTTGTTTATAATCTTTTTCTAATGTGATAACAGCATTTTCTCGCTTGGCTGCTTCCAAGTTAGAAGCATTTTTTGACATACCCATCACATAGGTTTCACTACCATCAGCCGCAGGATTTTTATTGGCATTACAATGAATAGAAACAAAAATATTAGCGTCAGCTCGGTTGGCAATATTAGCTCGTTCCACCAAATCTATAAACTGATCTGACTTACGAGTGTAAATTACATCAATACCAGAACTTTTTTCTAGTAATTTACCCACTTTCAGAACTACTGCTAAGGTTATGTTTTTCTCGATGTGTCCATTGTATACCGCGCCATAATCATGATCACCATGACCCGCATCTAAAGTAACTATAAAATTTTGTGATTGGCTTAAAGCCAAATTAGAAATAAATAATAAAATGGTACATCCTACTATTTTTACTGCTTTCATTTGTTTTATTAAATTCAAAATATAATTTTAATCATTAATTATTTAATGGCCGTACTTTTTCCTCCCGAAAAAATGACAATAAAAGCATC
>CANJDA010000150.1 GCA_947472705.1 Flavobacteriaceae bacterium | reverse complement strand
TGTGCATTTGTGTATAAACTCACTACTATCAAAAATCCTAATATTATTTTTTTCATAATTATAGTTTTTATTTCTTTTTATTTTGTGTTTTCGAAGTAACTAAAACACAATTAGCATATTCTTTAATTTTATCTCCTTGTCTTGAAGTCCGACCAAGAACTTGGAACAAAGTAATGTAAAGCCTACGCCTCGCTCGAGGCGATTTACAATACTTCCTTGTTCCTTGTAATACTTGGTCGGTTTCAAGACAAGAAATATAGCAAAACGCTATTAGTTATATGTTGTGATTATTATTCACAGTGTAAATCTAAATATTATTTTTATAATTTTAACATTTATATCAGTATTTTACTGACAAAACAGTTTTAGTTAAAATAGAGACGATGTTATAAGAAAGCTGATATACTAAATAGTTTGGTTCTTTTAAAAGTAAAAAGGGCTTTTTAAGCCCTTTTTAACCAATTATTTAAAAAAATCGTAATCGAATAGTTGATGAACTTTTTCTTCTAAACAAACCTTAATATATAACATTAAACTATCTATTGATTTATGACCTGAAACCAACATTATTAAATGAGGAGGAACTTTTTGCAAATAAGCATTTGTACAAAAACTCCTTCTTGCTGTATGGGTGGAAATAAATTCACATTTTGGCTTTGTAATTGATTTTTTCACGCCTCCTTCAGTTCTTTTTATAGTGTAAGAACCTGTTATTTTTGCTTTTCTGCAAATTTCCTTTATTCTTTTATTTATCTCTACGCTACCAACGCTTGGTGGCAGTTTACCGTCTCTTTTGTCAAGTATCAGTTTAATGTATTTATTTAATGGAGCAAAAATTTCAACACCTGTTTTATTAGTTTCCTTATGTAGTAATTTCGCACCATTTTTTAATTCAGAAAAGTGAGGGTTTTTTAAAAACTCTAAAAGGTCTTCAATTCTTAACCCTGAATTACATTGGATAATAAAAATATCTCTTATAATTTCATCTTTAGCATCGTCTAATTTCAAATTTAAAATTTTATCAAGTTCTATTAAGTTTAGGTAAGGGTGATTGATTTCTTCTTTTATTTTAGAAAAATAGGATTTCTTAAATTCTACATTTGAATGATGCCCAAATTCAAAGGAAGATTTCATTATTGTTTTTAAATTTTTTATGATAGTACCAATATAATTTGTACTATAATTTTTTTCATACAGATACTCTATAAAATCATAATAAAAAGTTCTTATAACATCTTCAAAGTTAAGATTTGTAAGACCTTTAAATTCAACATAACCCTCTAAAACTTTTTTTGCACTTTTGTAACTTTTCATAGAATCTTTTTTAACCAACCTTTTGGTTGATTCTGAAGGTACTTTAGTAAATCTATCAATGTAAAAGTCAAAATAACTTACTACATCATATTTAACAACTTCCTCTTTTTCTTTTTCCTGTATTACTATTTTTTTTCTACCAAGTAATTCATTTATGATTGAATCGTAAACAACTCTACATTCTTCATTCGTAATGCTTTGAAAGTTTTTGTTTTCAATCAGATGTCTTTGGAATCCATTTTGAATAGTTTCAAGTTTCTCATTTATTTCTTGTGCGTTTGGCTGACTTGGGACTTTTAGTTTGCATTTTTGATTCTCCCATTCTTTGATGTTTCTAACTTTGAAAAATGTACTGCTTCTAAAACGAATTTTTTCATTTCGATACTCAAAATAAATTGTTTTTTTTTGTTTTGTTTCTCTGACATAGAATTTTGAACTCATCTTATTTATATTTAAAATTAATTTTATAAATTTAATCCAAGCATAAAATGTGTCCCAAAAGTGAGTCCCAAAATGAGTCTATTATTGACCCAAATGGCAATTATTGTCAACCCAATTTAATGGTTAATGCTTTGATTTATATAAAAAGACGTCATAGAATAGACAGAAGTGTAAATAAAACGACAGAAACCCTATCCTTCTGGGATCACAAAATAAAGTCGCTATTATAAGCGGCTTTTTTTGTTTTATATTTTATTTCTTTTTTAAAATAAATATTGTAGTGGTAATGCCAAGGAATTTTTTTCTAATCGTTAAGTTCTTCGGCTCTTATCTATTCGATATCTCTTTATCGTAAACCTCTAAACTTTATTTCTCTTTAAACCAAATAAATAAAAGAGATTTTACATTTAACAGTTTTCATATGAGTTTCAATTTCATTAAAATCTTGATTTCGATTTAAATTTTTTGAGGAGTAAGAAGTCTTTTGTTTTTTGATATTTACTTTAAAACTTCTGTTATGATAAAATATTTACGATTGATAATTTAATTACAATACCTTCCTTTTTTGTATTTCGTAACATAATTTGTATCTTCTGTAACATATTTTTTGATAAATAAAGATAATACCTTTCTTTTATAGGTTGTTTAAGGTTACTTTACAGTAAGTTGATTATTAATATGATAATGTTTTTTTATTTAAATTATATTTGATTTTATCTAAATAACATTATATGTAATTATATATTATGATTTATTATTATAAACGCTCGAAAGAATTGTTTTTTTTTATCAATTATTTTATAATTTTTTTTAAAGGAATTATAAGTAATTACCAATTGCTATTCTTTCTTTTAGTTGTTAACACATCTATTTTTGCTCAATTAGAACCCGTAACAAAGACAGAAGAATATATTATAACTAAGCATTTTTTTTCTGTAGAGGACGGCTTGGCTGCTAGACAAGTTACATCAGCCATTGAAGATAAAGACGGATTTATGTGGTTTGGCACCAACAATGGTCTATGCCGATATGATGGCAATTCTTTTAAAACATTTACCAAACAGAATTTTGGACTTTTAGAGAATGAGATAGCCTCTCTTTCCATAGATGAAAATAACCATATGATTGTTGAATTTTTTGACAAAAATTTAAATCTCAAAAAAAAGGGCAAAATACAAATTATAGATTTAAACAACTATACTGTACAAACTTTAGAAACTATTTATCCTAAGCTTCCCTTTTCAACAAAAGACGTTGTTTGGATGGGTAATGACGCCAATGAACATATGTTTTTTGTAACCGACAGTCCTTTTCAAGTTTGGAAGTATACTGCTGCAAAAGGGTTTAAGTTACTGGGGGAATTAACGGCATGGAATACTAAAAATGCGCATGCAACAGATATAACAGATCATTCTATTCATTCAATAGTTCAAAATGGTAGTATTGTTTTGAAAAAATATTCTTATCCCAACTATTTAATTACAGAGGATACGATTATTCCTTTTTCTAATAAACCAGAAGAATATGTATTTTCTATAAAGAAAAATAAAACTTTTTTGATATATAACACCACAACTAATGCTGTAACAGAAAATAATTTTCCTGATGCTAATAATAGTTTTGTAAAGCAAAACCCTGAAACATTTTTGCATTTATACCCTGTGTCTGATTATCCATGGTGGTTCTCTCCACCGTATTCAGATGATGCTAATATAATAAGTAATTTAAAAAAAGGAATTTATTTAATTGATGACAAATCATTTTTATTGATTGCTAAACCTGAAGAATTAGCTGAATATACGGATTTAAATATTAGTTTAATATATAAAGACAGTAGAGGGAATCGCTGGATATGTACTAATTCGGGAGTCATTCAAGTTAGTATAGCACCCAAGTATTTCAGATGTTATTTTTCGAAAGAGCAAATATCGAAGCCCACTTTTTATCAAGTAAGAGGAATTTATGTTGACAATAATGTTGATGTAAAAACCAATAAAACAACTACTACTTTATACGCCAATGTGTGGCAATATTTATGTAATGCTAAAGCAAATTCTAAAAAAACACTTTTTTATACATCTAAAAAATCAGCACATTTCAATGCTTTGTTGAAGCATAAGGATAGATTTTATATAGGAACAGTTAACACCATTTGTGAATACAACCCCAATCAAAATAAAATTGTGGATTTGGGGTCGATTTCAAATAATAATATTGAAAATGGTCAATATATCTGGTCGTTAACAGCTGTTTCTGACAACACTCTTCTAGTTGGACATATTGATGGTATAAGTCAATTTAATATGGTGTCTAAAAAATGTAAACCATTAGCTTATACTTCTTCCAAAATTCCAAAAGCAAAAAATGTTTATCGATTTGTCAAAACTAAAGCTAAAGGACTAGTCGCCGTGGCTGAAAATGGGTTGTTTTTGATAGATAAAAATAATATCGTAGTTGATTATTATGGTAGTTTGACTAACAATGCTTCACATCATCTGCCTATTGCTAGTATTTTTGATATGTATGAGGATACAAAAGGCATTTGTTGGATTGCTACCAATGGAGAAGGGCTTTTTCGTTGGGACTGGCGACATTCGGACAGTGATAAAAGGATTAGCATAAAACAATTCACCTTAGACCAAGGTCTTCCTTCAACTATACTATATCGTATTGAGGAAGACACGTCTGCCAATCTTTGGATTGGAACTTATAATGGTTTAATGCGTTTCAATACCCTAACTTATGCCACTTCTGTTTACACTACTAATGATGGATTAAGCAATAATGAATTCAATAGAACTTCCTCTTTTAAAGCGGCTGATGGCACTATGTATTTTGGAGGATTAAATGGGGTAATTGCTTTTAACCCCAAACAATTATTAGCATCTGAAACTAAAAAAGAACCCTTCTTTAAGTTAACATCCTTAACTAAGTATTCCGGAAAAGAAAAAAAACTAATAGATTGTTTGATTCCATTGAAACAAGATAAAAAAATAGTATTACAACCGGAAGATTCCTTTTTAATCATAGAATTTCAGTTGTTAGATTTTAAAAAGCGTAAACATTTGTATGCCTATAAATTAGATGGATTTGATACCCAATGGAATTATATTGAGGATAATGTTATTAGACTAACGGGTTTGCCTTATGGAAAATATAAAATGCATATCAAAGCCCAAATGGCTAATGGGCAGTGGACGAGTAATCCTATTGTATTTCCTATAATTGTATTGAAACCCTTTTATTTAGAAACTTGGTTTTTACTAGCTATTGTATTAGCACTGGGGATTAGCATCTTCGGCTTCTTTCGTTATCGCACCAAAAAAATTATAATAGAAAAACATGAGTTGGAGTTAAAAATAGCCGACAGAACTACCGATTTGCAAACGGCTTTAAAAGATAGAGAACGATTATTAACAGAAATTCACCATCGCGTTAAAAACAATCTCCATGTTATTAACGGATTATTGCAGCTTCAAAAAGAGGAATTGGTAGACCCGTCCCATAAAGCAGCCTTTGCTGAGGGCCAAAGCAGAATAGAAAGTATTGCTTTAATTCATCAAAATTTATGCAAAAAAGATAATTTAGCCAGCATTGAGTTTCATTCTTTTATCTATGATTTAAGTTCAAAAGTAGCCAATCTTTAT
>CANJDA010000149.1 GCA_947472705.1 Flavobacteriaceae bacterium | reverse complement strand
GCAAAAAAGATAAAAATTTACCTGTTTTCTTAGCGGGGATAGAAAAATTCCCTTTTTATGATGAGATAAAAGCAAAGGTAAAAGAATTTCATCCCGATTATTACTCATTAGAAAGTCATGAAAAAAGTTTTTACTTTATTCAGTTAATGCTAGCCCATGATTATTTCGATTTTGCGGGTAAACCCAAAGGAACATTAGCGTTTCATAAATACAATGATCATATCGCTACACCAATTGAAGAGCATTTGAACGAATGTGCTTTTTATGCCAGCTCCAATTCGGTTTCCCATTTGCACTTTACGGTTTCTGAAAACCACGAAGATTTGTTCAAAAGTATTATAGCTGAAGTTAAAGATAAAGTAGAAGCAAAGTCGGGAACCAATACGGCGGTGAGCTTTTCGTTTCAACATAAGAGCACCGATACTATTGCTGTTGATATGTATAACCAACCTTTTAGAAACGAAGAAGGGCAATTAGTTTTCCGTCCCGGTGGTCATGGAGCCTTGATTAATAATTTGAATGCATTAGAGGCCGATGTAATTTTTATAAAAAACATAGACAATGTGATTCAGAATCATAAACAGGAAATAGCATTATATAAGAAAGGATTGGCTGGTGTATTGATTCATTTACAAGAGAGGGTTTTCGAAATATTAACAGCTATTGATCAACAAATAATAACTGAAAATGACATGCCATCCATCATTGATTTTATGATTCAGAAATTGAATATTGATGTGTTTGACGATTTTTATAATTATACTTTAGAAAATAAAATAGATTATATTAAAGATAAATTAAACCGCCCTATTAGGGTGTGTGGAATGGTTAAAAATGAAGGAGAACCTGGTGGTGGACCCTTTTGGGTAAGAAGTTATAAAGGCAATGTGTCGTTACAAATTGTAGAAAGTTCACAAGTAGATGCTCAAAATGCAGAGCAAGCTGAGATTTTGACAAAAGCAACTCATTTCAACCCTGTTGATTTGGTTTGTGCTACTAAAAATCATCAAGGAGAACCATTTGATTTGCAACAGTTCATAGACCCAAGCACAGGATTCATCGTACATAAAAACAACAAAGGAAGAGATCTAAAAGGTTATGAATTACCAGGACTTTGGAATGGCGCAATGGCCAAATGGATCACCATATTTGTAGAAGTACCCTTAGTTACTTTCAATCCGGTGAAGACCGTAAATGATTTGCTAAAACCCGCACACCAACCACAATATGAAAACTGAGTTGTTGCTTACGGAGCTTCAGTATAAAGCGGTGAGGAGCTCAGGTGCTGGTGGGCAAAACGTAAATAAAGTTTCTTCAAAAGTAGTATTGACCTTTAATTTAGGAACTTCGCAAGCCTTTACAGTGGAAGAAAAAGAATTACTTTTCTCCAGATTAGCTACCAAATTATCTTCCGAAAACTTGCTGATTTTAAACTGTGATGAAGACCGGAGCCAACTCAAAAACAAAGAAATTGTTACTAAACGTTTTTTGGAACTGATAAAAAAAGCATTGCAAGTTCCTAAGAAAAGAAAGGCAACCAAAATTCCCCGTTCCGTGATTGAAAAAAGAATTAAAGCCAAACGCAATCTCTCCGAGCTGAAACAAAATAGGCGCAAACCACATTTTTAGTAGAATAAATGGAAAATAATAAGCCGAAACGAAATACCATAAGGCACTATTATTTAGAAGTGTTTTTTTTAATCTTAGGATGTTGCCTGATCTACTTCGGTATTAATGATGAAATCAATCATAGGTCAAGCCTGAGTTATAATTCAAAAGGTATGATGTCTGTCAATACAGGATTATTGGATTGTCTATATGGGTTACTAATAATTATAGGCAGTGTGGTTAGTTGTTATACCAAAATAAAAAATAAATCGTAAGCTCAAGTGTTATTCAGGAAATTGGATTTGGATTATTGCAATTTATAATGTTACCTTTGACCCGTCTCAAAGGGGTGCTCTACCAAGGGCTGAGATTATACCCAACGAACCTAGAACAGGTAATGCTGTTTAGGGAAAATGACAAAAGAGAGTGCACACTCAGTAGTCATAGGAACATTATTTAATTTTTTAACCAAAGAATAATTACCCCTTTTATTCGTAACAATTTTTACGAATGAAATTTTTTTTCCATTTTAGAAGTAAGATTATTTTAACTTTTCTCTTGCTTCTTTCTTCTTTCATTTCTTTCTCACAAGAAAAAGTCAAAGACACTACCAAAGTCAACCAACTTGATGAGGTTTTGGTCTCCGCGGTTCGAGTGACTTCCAAAACGCCGTTTTCGTTTAGTAATATGGACAAAACTGCAATCCAATCGCGTAACCTTGGACAAGACATTCCTATTTTATTAAATTTCATGCCATCGGTGGTTACTACTTCGGATGCAGGTAATGGCGTAGGTTATACCGGAATTCGTGTACGAGGAAGCGATGCAACTCGTGTCAATGTTACCATTAATGGAATTCCGTATAACGATGCTGAAAGCAGTGGTACTTATTTTGTAGACATGCCCGATTTTGCTTCTTCGGTGGAAAACATGCAATTGCAACGCGGAGTAGGGACCTCTACTAATGGAGCTGGAGCCTTTGGAGCGAGTTTAAACCTATTAACAGATAGTTTTTCCAAAGAGAGTAATGGCGAGATTTCAAATTCTTTTGGAAGCTTTAACACTCGAAAACATACAGTGAAATTTAGTACAGGTTTATTGAACGACTATTTTGAATTGGCGGGAAGATTATCCAATATCGATTCTCATGGGTATATTGATAGAGCTTCTTCGGATTTAAAATCCTATTTTTTGCAAGGAACTTATGTGGGTAAAACGACTTTAATCAAAGCCTTGGTTTTTGGCGGAAAAGAAAAAACGTATCAATCTTGGTATGGCGTTGACGCTGAAACCATAGCCAATGACAGAACCTTTAATTTTGCGGGGATGTATACCGATGCTTTTGGGAATACTCGTTTTTATGATAATCAAACCGATAATTACCAACAAGATCATTTTCAATTGCATTGGAATGAAAGAGTTTCCCATAACTGGAGTACTAATGTGGCGTTGCATTACACCAAAGGGAAAGGCTATTATGAAGAATATCAAAACGCACAAGACTTTTTAGCTTATGGTTTGACACCTATTGCTGGAGAAACTACAACCGATTTAATTCGCCAAAAATGGTTAGATAATGATTTTTATGGCACTACCTTTTCGGTTAATTATAAAAAAAGTAAACTAGATTTACTTATAGGCGGAAGTTGGAACAAATATGAAGGCAAGCATTTTGGGAAAGTAATTTGGGCCCGATTTGCGTCAACAAGTGAATTAGGAGACCATTACTATGATGATTTTGCCACCAAAACAGACGGAACTATTTTTGTGAAAGTCAATTATCAAGTAACAAAGAAAATCAGTTTGTATGGTGATGTACAATATCGCCAGGTTAATTACCAAGCAGATGGTGTTCAACCCACAGTTGTTAATGACACTTTTCATTTCTTCAACCCCAAAGCAGGAGTGAATTATTCTGTAAACGAAAAAAGCACCCTTTATTTTTCCTATGCCAAAGCCAATCGGGAACCCAACCGAACCGATTATGAGGGTGGAAATGCAAAACCTGAAAAATTAGATGATTTTGAATTGGGGTGGAGGTATACAACTACTAAGTTTAAATTGACTACTAATTTGTATTGTATGTACTATAAAGATCAATTAATCTTAACCGGAAATTTGGATGCGGTAGGAAACCCAATTCGGTCCAACAGTGAAAAAAGTTATCGTTTAGGATTAGAGGTAGATGCAGCTTTAGCACTGTCGAAACAATTTTTAATTAAAGCTAATTTTACCACAAGTCAAAATAACAACCTTGACTTAAATATAGCAGGACAGAATTTTGGAACCAAACAAATTGCCTATTCCCCATGTAATATAGCGGCTACCATTTTGGTCTACAAGCCTATTGAAAGCATTCAAATTTCAACACTAACAAAATATGTTGGAGCGCAATATATGAACAACATTGAATCGCCTGAAGCAAAATTGAAAAGCTATCTGGTAAACGATTTCACTATTTCGTATGAAATGAAACCTAAATCGGTTTTTAAATCGATAACTTTCACGGGGTTGGTTAATAATTTTTTAAACCAAAAATATGTTTCCAATGGATATATGTATGATGTGTACCCCTATTATTATCCGCAGGCGGGAATTAATTTTCTAGTAGGAATGAGTCTTAAGTTTTAAAAAACAAAAAACCCAAATCGAAAGATTTGGGTTTTTTTATGAGATTCTGAAACCAGTTCAGAATAAATTATCCTAAAGCAACTCTTTGGAATCCTGTTACTGTTAAACCTGCATCTACAGTTTTAACGTAAGCAGCAACGCTCATAGAACCATCTTTGATATAATCTTGGTTTACCAAAGTATTATCTTTGTAGAAACGTTGGATTTTACCTTTAGCAATATTATCTAACATAGCTTCTGGTTTCCCTTCAGCACGTAATTGATCTTTAGCAATTTCTATTTCTTTTTCTATAATAGAAGCATCAACACCAGCTTCGTTTAAAGCAATTGGGTTCATAGCCGCAGCTTGCATAGCCACATTTCTTGCGGCTTCATCACCACCTGCAACGTTAGCAGATAAGGCTACCAAAGTAGCAATCTTGTTACCAGCATGAATGTATGATCCTACGAAAGCACCAGCTAATTTCTCGAAAGATTTGATTTCGATTTTTTCACCGATTACTCCTGTTTGCTCAATTAATTTTTCAGCAACAGTTATTCCGTTGAAATCGGCAGCTAAAAATGCTTCTTTAGTATCAAAGTTTAAAGCAAGTGCTGCTAAATCTGTAGCTAGCTTTACGAAACCTTCATTTTTTCCAACGAAGTCAGTTTCACAATTTAATGTGATTACAACCCCAGCGGTTTTGTCTGCGTTTACAACTGCAATGGCAGCTCCTTCTGTAGATTCTCTGTCTGAACGATTAGCGGCTACTTTTTGACCTTTTTTTCTAAGGTTTTCAATAGCTAAATCAAAATCTCCTTCTGATTCTACTAGAGCTTTTTTACAGTCCATCATTCCTGCACCGGTAATTGTTCTAAGTTTGTTTACGTCTGCAGCAGTAATTGTTATTGTTGACATAATATTTTATTTTTAAATTAAAAATGTTTTCAAAATTAAATTACGAATTACAAAGTAGAAATTACGAGAGTAAATAATCCGTAATTCTTAATTCATAATTCGTAATTATTTTGTTTTATTCTTCAGATTTAGTTTCTTCTGTAGCTTCTACTTCAGTAGTGGCTTCAGCTTCTACAACTTCTACAGCTGGTGTTTCAACAGCAGCAGCAACTTCTGTTACTTCTTCTGTTTCAACTTCAGGAGCAGCATCAGCACCTTCAGAGGTT
>CANJDA010000148.1 GCA_947472705.1 Flavobacteriaceae bacterium | reverse complement strand
TACTGGGGCAATGGCACCAATGAGAATAGTAAACAGAATTCTTCAGAAACTAATGTTAATAGTTCTTCTCCCCAATCAGAAAAAGTAGATTTCTGGGGTAATCCTATAAAAACTGAAACTAAAAAAACACCAGCTAAGAAACCAGCATCCAAGCCATCCCAAACTAATACTAAAACCGATTTTTGGGGCAATCCAATTAAATAATAAACACATGAAATAGCCAAATAAAATTTTCAATACCAACCTGGGATACTAAAAATATAATACGGAAATGGCAAAACAAACTAAACTTATGAGAAAAATTTTAATCCTTTTACTATTTACTTTCAGCTGCACTACTCTTAACGCCCAAAATGAACTTAAGGCAAGAATAGAATATGAAGAAGCTGAAAATGCATTTAATGATGCGAAGTTCGAAGTTGCTGTAACACGCCTATCAAAAGCCGAACAATATATTGGTAAGTGGACTCCAAAAATTAGTTATTTAAAGATTTTAGCATTAGATAAACTTTGTGATTATAATAATGCTGAAAACAAGTACACGTTATTACAAGTGGAAGAAGTAAAACCATATATGAATTTTGCCAACCAAAATGAAGACAGCATTGATATGGACAAGTTCAAAACGGTATATGCTATAGAAGAAAAGACAAAATACGCTACAAAACTAAAAGAATATGGACTAATGCCAGACTATAAAAATGGTATTGAGGCCTATAAAAAAAAAGACTATAAAACCGCAATGTCTTTATGGGAAAAAGCGGCGGCAAAAGGAAACTGGATGGCAATTGATAAAATAAGTGATATGTATCGTGATGGTGTTGGCGTTGAACAAAATTATAAGTTATCTATTGAGTGGGATACAAAAGCAGCCAACGAGGGTTATCTAATTTCTATTGCAGATATTGGAAATATGTATATCGAGGGTGAAGGAGTGCCAAAAGATTATAAAATGGGAAAAGAAAAGTTATTATATGCAGCAGAATCTGGGCTTGATTATGCGATGTATAATATGGGCAATTTATATAGGTTCGGTTTAGGTGAAACTATTGATGCTATGACAGCATTGTCGTGGTATATCAAATCGGCTGAGAAAGGCTATTCAGCAGCCATGGCTGCTATTGGAGCACTTTATTATTATGGTGAAAACGGAGTTGACAAAAACTATAATGAAGCATTAGTATGGTATAAAAAAACTGCAAAAAATGGAGAAGATAGTGCTTTAATAACGATAGGATATTTGAATGAAGTTGGCGGATATGGCTTAACTCAAAATTATAGCGAAGCCATGGTTTGGTATATAAAAGGATTGGAAAAGGGAAATTTTTCATGTGGATTTAGGATTGGACGTTTGTATGAAAACGGGTATGGTGTTACCAAAGACATTTCACAAGCATTGTCTTATTATAATTCTGCTGCAAATAATGGACAAACTGCTGCTATGAAGAAATTATATGAAATTTATAGGAATGGGGATGGAGTAAAACGAGATAAAAAGTTAGCGGACGAATGGAAGGCAAAATACGAAGCTGCAGAAGCAAAAGAATAAAGACTAGACTATGCATAAAAACTATTTACTTATTAATAGTACTATTATAGAGTTGGCAAAATCTTCTAAAATGGGTATTAAAGATTTTCAGTATAAGGGAAAACCTGCCACTTCAGAATCTAAAACAAATGTTGATTACTGGGGCAATCCTATAAAAACTGAAACTAAAAAAACACCAGCCAATAAGCCAGCATCCAAGCCATCCAAAACAAATACTAAAACTGATTTTTGGGGCAATCCAATTAAATAATAAACACATGAAAAAGCAGCTATTTATTTTCAGTCTACTCCTTTTATTTGCTTTTAGTGGCAGAGCTCAAAATACCATTGCAAAAATAAAATACGAAGAAGCTGAAGAAGCTTTTGATAAAGAAAATTATGCTTTAGCATTAGAAAAGATTGAAGAGACAGAAAAACTATTGAAAAACGTCAATCCTAAAACACTCTATTTAAAAATCATGGCCAAATACCATTTAATGAAAGATGATTATGCCATAATAAAAAGCTTAAAAGCGGATTGTAAGTATTATTTAAACAAATATGAATCAAATGACGGTGTTCAAGATAAGTACAGAGAAGTTTATAAAATAAGCAAAGAATTAACGGCTATCGGAGATTCCGATGAAGCAATTCAAAAAAATAATGAAAAGGTCAAAGCAGAAAAAATAAGAAAAGAAAAAATAAAAAAACTGATTTTTTATGCGAGTGAATTATGTAAAAAATTCCAATTCAAACCTGGACTTGACAGGAATGCATTCATACAACAAAACGAATTTCTTAGAAAAGTGTATTTAACCCGTTATTATGACGATGGAAATTTTTTTGGTTTCCCAACTGTCAGTTATACGCCAGAGCATTCCTCATTGGCATGGAAATATTTATATGAAACTGAATGTCCGGGTATTATAACCAACGCCGATGATGAAGTTATAAATTATGGAATAAACTATGTATATGGTAAAAACAAATCTGATGCTCATACGAGGGAGTATTATGATATTATAAAAAGTCTTTATGATCAATTTGATGAAAAATACATTAAAATGGGGTCTAATTATTTAGGCATTTCAATAAAAGTACCCAGAAGTGAAGAGGACGAAACGATTCTATTGTATATAAGTTTTGCATATGTTAAATTTGATAAAAAATATAGTAAAATATGCATCAATTTTTCTACAAATGATAAAATAGGTAATTATTTTATACAAGAGTTAAATAGGTAATTATGGTTTTTAAATAATAAAAATATGAAATATATAAAATTTCTAATAGCAACAATATTAATCTCAATTAATTCCTTTTCTCAAGGGAATTTAAAAGCAAAAATAGAATATGAAAACGCTGAACAAGCGTTTGCAGAAGAAAAGTATGAGGAAGCACTTACTAGCTTATTAGAAGTTGAAAATTTACTTAACAAATGGTCGCCTAATGTATCTTTCTTGAAAATACAAGCATTGGATAAAACATTCAACTATGATGATGTCAATGATAAAAAAACTAAAATGTTAATTGCTGAAGTAGAAAAATACATGAATTTCTCTGAAAAAAATGAGGATGCCATTGTTCCTGATAAATTCAAAACAGTTTATGAAATAGAACAAAAAGTTAAACCACTACTACAAATTCAGAAATGGAAACAAATGCCAGACTACATTAAAGGCAATGAATCATATGAAAAAAAAGACTATTTAGATGCTATAGAATGGTTTAAAAAAGCTTCTGATTTAGGAAATGGCATTGCAGATTATTGTATTGCTTATATCTATCAAAATGATCTCTCTAATATAAAAGATTATAACAATGCTTTAAAATGGTATAAGCTAAGTGCTCAAAAGGGTTGCTCAAAAGCGGAATGGCAAATTGGTTTAATGTACTATACTGGGGAAGGCGTGCCAGTTGACTATAAAGAAGCATTGAAATGGGTAAAATCAGGGGCAAAAAATTGGTGTAGCGATGCTATGGCTTTATTGGGAACTATGTATTTATTTGGCAGAGGAATTAATGAATCTTATCAAGATGCAATGATTTGGTTTAAAAAGGGGGCCGATTTGGGGAATATTACTTGCATGATCAATATTGGATATATATATCAAAACGGAAATGGAGTGGATATCAGTAATATTGAATCTGCAAAATGGTTTTTAAAAGCATGTGAGAAAAACAATTCAAACGCTTGCTTTCAGCTAGCTAATCTATATCACAACAACAATAACCCAGGCATTGTACAAAATTTCAGTGAAGCAATGAAATATTATTTAAAAGCCGGTAAAAACAGAGAGGCATATACGCAGATAGGCTGGATGTATGAAAATGGACAATCAGTAAAACAGGATAAAAATAAGGCGATATTTTATTATAAAAAAGCAATTGATATGGGGTATGATTGGGCATTATTTAGATTAGGAGATGTTTATGAAGATGTGGATTTTACAGAAAAGCAAGCCGGAGAACAAACGGAAAACTTAGCAGTAAAATATTTTACATTAGCTGCCAATAAGGGGATTAAAGAGGCAATGGAACATCTGATTGATATATATGATAATGGGTTTAAAAGTATAAAAAAAGACAGAAGTATGGAGAAGTATTGGAGGCAGCAATTGGAAGCTGCTAAAAATAAATAACCACTTGTTTAATTAAGTCATAAAGCATAAAAAATAATTGGATTTGGAAAATTAAATTGTACAATATTAACTAAATAATTATATGAAAAACAAACATTTACTAACACTTATTTTTATTTCTTTTTGTTTCCATTTAAAAGCACAAGAAACCAAATGCTGTGTATTTGTGGGTACGTATAGAAGTGGAAAAGAAAATTGTAAACCTACGATGGATTTTATAGCCTTTCCTACCAATAGCGAGGAGGAAAGCAAAGAGGTCAATAAAAAATTCCGGAAAGATTATCCTACCTACGATGCCGCATATTCTTATAAGAATGGGGAGTATGTAGTTGTCATAGAATACAAATGGAGAAATTGTGAACATAAAGGGGTTAGCCAGATTTACGGCAAATCTTTATATGATTGCAAAAAAATAATTGATAAAAGTGTAGAAGAGGGATATTACAACTATAATTACAAAATAGTTTATCAGTGGGGAGATGATACTTATGTAAAAGCGACAAGCGAATACATTAACGACATTTTAGTTGATATTTTTGTGCATAAGAAAACAGGAAAAATTGTAAGATTGACATTTCATAATAAAAAAGAAAAATTGGCCAAAGTATTTATAATACAGCCCAGTGGCAATCATGAAAGAATATTTGTACCACCCGGCGACATTTCAATAAGTGACGGATTTGAATCTGGTACAAAAATCAAAATTTCATTTGATGAGTACAATGTGTTTGATAAGCAGATGGAACAAAAAAAGGATTGGTGGGATTTTGGCATCATCGAAAAATACAAAGGAGAAGTTAGAAAATTGGTAACGGATCCAAATAAAAAAAACGTGATTCTTGTGCAGGGTACTGTTTGGGGCACCAGGGGCTGATATTGATAATTGAATTTAACCTTTAAAATTTATTAATTACATTTTAAAGGGATTTTATATTTTTATAAATAATCCCCAACTCCTAACGTGAGAAGTTGGGAAATTATCAACTCAAAAACCAAGTACAAGGAGAATTCCTATCTGCTTGGGCTTTAGAGATATTCGATAATGAAGATTTATAATTCGTTACTATTCTTCAATCAACATGAAAGATTAAACGGTATTAATCAATTAGTATAGCTTTTTGACCGATGCAAAACAAAAAAGACCTCACATCTCTGTGAAGTCTTTTCTTTAGTAGCTCCCCCTATTGGAGTAAGTTACAAATTTGATGCGATGATTTCATTTATAACTATAAGGAAATTAAAGGGTTGAACTTGATTTTTTAATTTTTAATAAACTTATTTTT
>CANJDA010000147.1 GCA_947472705.1 Flavobacteriaceae bacterium | reverse complement strand
TTAAATTTCATATTTACTGTATATCGATTGTTAAAGTTTAAAATAATAATCAAAATATAGTTATTAGTTTTAATATTAAAACATAAAAAGGATTTTTGCTTTCACAAATAAACAAATTTAGATTAAAAAAAAAGAATATGTGCGGAATTGTATGCGCCTTTGATTTAAAGCAAAAAACAGAAACGTTAAGACCAAAAGTTTTGGAAATGTCCAAAATAATCCGTCATCGCGGACCTGATTGGAGTGGTATTTTTAGTAATGAAAAAGCCATTATGGCTCATGAAAGATTAGCAATTGTAGATCCAGCTTCTGGAAAACAACCTTTGTTTAGTCAAGATGGAAAATTAGTATTGGCAGCCAATGGTGAAATTTATAATCATCGAATTTTAAGAAAGCAATTTGAAGGTAAATATACTTTTCAAACTGAAAGCGATTGCGAAGTTATTCTTGCTTTATATAAAGAAAAAGGAGTTCATTTTATTGATGAAATGAACGGAATATTCGGATTTGCTATTTATGATGTGGAGAAAGATGAATATTTTGTGGCTCGTGACCACATGGGTATTATTCCTTTGTATATAGGTTGGGATCAAAATGGTACGTTTTATGTCGCTTCTGAATTGAAAGCATTAGAAGGGTATTGTACCAAAATCCAATTGTTTCCTCCCGGACATTATATGTCAAGTAAAGATGGCGAATTTGTAAAATGGTATAAAAGAGAATGGACAGAGTATGATGCTGTAAAAGATAATCAAACTAGCATTGATGAAATAAAAACTGCTTTAGAAGCTGCTGTTCATCGTCAGTTGATGAGTGATGTGCCTTATGGAGTATTGCTTTCAGGAGGATTAGATTCTTCAATTACTTCAGCAGTTGCCAAAAAATATGCACAAAAAAGAATTGAATCTGGTGATACACAAGAGGCTTGGTATCCACAATTGCACTCATTTGCTGTTGGTTTAGAAGGTTCTCCAGATTTAGCAGCTGCGAAAGTTGTTGCTGACTATATCGGAACTATTCATCACGAAATTAAGTTTACTATTCAAGAAGGATTGGATGCTGTTCGTGATGTAATTTATAATTTAGAAACGTATGATGTTACTACAATAAGAGCTTCTACACCTATGTATTTGATGGCAAGAGTTATTAAATCTATGGGTATAAAAATGGTTCTTTCAGGAGAAGGTTCGGATGAATTATTTGGCGGGTATTTATATTTCCACAAAGCACCAAACGCCAAAGAATTTCACGAAGAGACAGTTCGTAAATTAAGTAAACTACACATGTATGATTGCTTACGTGCTAACAAAAGTTTAGCAGCTTGGGGTATTGAAGGACGTGTGCCTTTTTTAGATAAAGAATTTATGGATGTTGCTATGCGTATAAATCCACAAGACAAAATGATAAACGGAGAACGCATGGAAAAATGGGTGCTTCGAAAAGCATTTGAAGAAATGTTACCCGCGAGTGTAGCTTGGAGACAAAAAGAACAATTTAGCGATGGTGTTGGTTATAGTTGGATTGATACTTTGAAAGAGGTTGTTGCCCGAGAAGTTTCGGATGAACAATTAGCAAATGCGAAATATAAATTCCCATTGCAAACTCCAACATCTAAAGAAGAATATTATTATCGTTCTATTTTTAATGAACATTTCCCAAGTGATGCAGCTGCCTTATGTGTTCCTCAAGAAGCCAGTGTGGCATGCAGTACAAAAATTGCTTTAGAGTGGGATGAAGCGTTTAAAAACATGAATGATCCATCGGGTAGAGCAGTGGCCAATGTGCACGATGATGCCTATGTAAAAGCATAAAAATAATGAAGAGAATAAATTCAAGATTTAGGTCTTTAATTTAGATTGAAGTTTAGTTTGTTTGTTAAAAACGTTCGTCATTTTTTGGCGAGCGTTTTTTGTTGAAATCCTATCGAAAATGTTAATAACTTAAGGGTTTTAAACTTGATTTCGAATAGGAAATCCTATGTGTTTTTATATATTTGCGTGTTAGACAAAAATTACATTTTTTACGATAAAATAATATGAGCGACGAGATTAAAAAGAACAGTTATTCAGCCGATAGTATTCAGGCATTAGAAGGAATGGAGCATGTAAGAATGCGTCCTTCCATGTACATTGGAGATACCGGAGTTAGAGGTTTACATCATTTAGTTTACGAGGTTGTAGATAACTCTATCGATGAGGCATTAGCTGGTCATTGTGACACTATAAGTGTAATTATAAATGAAGATAATTCAGTTACCGTTGAAGATAATGGTCGTGGAATTCCAGTTGACATGCACAAAAAAGAAGGTGTGTCTGCTTTGGAGGTAGTAATGACCAAAATTGGGGCTGGAGGAAAATTTGATAAAGACTCTTATAAAGTATCTGGAGGATTACATGGTGTTGGGGTTTCCTGTGTGAATGCACTTTCTGATCATTTACGTGCTACAGTTTACCGTGATGGTAAAGTATATGAGCAAGAATATGAAAGAGGAAAATCAATGTATCCAGTTAAACAAATTGGAGAATCAACTAAAAGAGGAACAACTGTTACTTTTCATCCAGATGCAACTATCTTTACTCAGACTTTAGAGTTTTCTTATGATACATTGGCTGGTCGTATGCGTGAGTTGTCTTTTTTAAATAAAGGAATTACTATTACGCTAACAGATAGAAGATTTACAAAAGAGAACGGAGATTTTGAAGGCGAAGTTTTCCATTCGAAAGAAGGATTAAAAGAATTTGTTCGTTTTCTAGATGGAAATCGTATTCCAATCATTAGCCATGTAATTAGCATGGAAAATGAAAAAGGGGAAATTCCAGTTGAGGTAGCTTTGATTTATAATGAAAGTTATGCAGAGAATATTTTCTCTTATGTAAATAATATCAATACTCACGAAGGAGGAACGCACTTACAAGGTTTCCGTATGGGATTAACCCGTACCTTAAAAAAATACGCTGATGCTTCGGGCTTATTAGAAAAATTAAAATTCGAAATATCTGGAGATGATTTTCGTGAAGGATTAACTGCGATTATTTCAGTAAAAGTTCAAGAACCACAATTCGAAGGACAAACTAAAACCAAATTAGGAAATAGAGAAGTAGTTTCTCCAGTTTCTCAAGCGGTGGCTGAAATGCTAGAAAATTATTTGGAAGAAAACCCAAACGATGCCAAAATCATAGTACAAAAAGTGATTCTGGCAGCACAAGCTCGTCACGCAGCTAAGAAGGCTCGCGAAATGGTACAACGCAAAACTGTTCTAGGTGGTGGTGGTTTACCAGGAAAACTCTCAGATTGTTCAGAACAAGATCCAGCAAAATGTGAGGTTTACTTAGTAGAGGGAGATTCGGCTGGTGGAACTGCAAAACAAGGTCGTGATAGAAATTTTCAAGCGATTTTACCATTGCGTGGAAAGATTTTGAATGTTGAAAAAGCGATGCATCACAAAGTTTTTGAAAACGAAGAGATTCGAAACATTTTTACAGCCTTAGGGGTTACTATCGGTACCGAAGAAGATTCCAAAGCCTTGAACTTAGAAAAACTGCGTTATCATAAAGTAATCATCATGTGTGATGCCGATGTCGATGGTAGTCACATTTCTACTTTGATTTTAACGTTCTTCTTCCGTTTTATGAAAGAGCTAATTGAGGGTGGACATGTGTATATTGCAGCACCACCTTTGTATTTGGTTAAAAAAGGAAACAAAAAAGAATACGCATGGAACGATGACCAACGTGATATTGCCAATGAGAAGATGGGAGGCAGTGCCGCTATACAACGTTATAAAGGTCTTGGAGAAATGAACGCGGAGCAATTGTGGGAAACTACCATGGATCCTAATTTCAGAACCTTACGTCAAGTTACAATTGATAGTTTGGCTGAAGCAGATAGAGTGTTCTCTATGTTAATGGGAGACGAGGTGCCACCACGTAGAGAGTTTATTGAAAAAAATGCGGTGTATGCTAAGATTGACGCATAGTAATTAAATAACATAACAACAAACAAATTTTATACAGATGAAAGTTACGATTGTAGGAGCTGGAAATGTTGGGGCCACTTGCGCTGATGTGATAGCTTATAGAGGAATTGCAAGCGAAATTGTTCTTCTTGATATTAGAGAAGGTTTTGCAGAAGGAAAAGCATTAGATATTATGCAATGTGCTACCAATACTGGTTTTAATACCAAATTGACTGGCATTACCAATGATTATTCAAAAACGGCTGGAAGTAATGTAGTGGTAATCACTTCAGGAATTCCTAGAAAACCAGGTATGACTCGCGAAGAGTTAATTGGTATCAATGCCAGTATTGTTAAATCGGTGGCTGAGAATTTATTGCAACATTCTCCTGAAGCTATATTTGTAATTGTTTCTAATCCTATGGATACGATGACCTATTTAGCATTTAAATCGTTAGGCTTGCCTAAAAATAGAATCATCGGTATGGGTGGTGCTTTAGACAGTTCTCGTTTCAGAACCTATTTGTCTTTAGCTCTTGACAAACCTGCCAATGATATTTCAGCAATGGTAATTGGCGGTCATGGTGATACAACTATGATTCCGTTAACTCGTTTGGCTTCTTATAATGGTATTCCGGTTTCTCAGTTTTTATCGGAAGAGCAATTGGCTAAAGTAGCGGCAGACACTATGGTGGGCGGAGCTACATTAACAGCTTTGTTAGGAACTTCGGCTTGGTATGCTCCTGGAGCTTCAGTAGCGTATTTGGTTGATAGTATTTTAAATGACCAAAGAAAAATGATAGCTTGTTCTGTTTTTGTAGAAGGCGAGTATGGTCAAAACGATATTTGTATCGGAGTGCCATGTATCATTGGTAAAAATGGTGTTGAGCAAATTGTTGACATCAAATTGAATGATGCTGAAAAAGCCTTGTTTGCCAAAAGCGCGGATGCCGTTAGAGGAATGAATGATGCTTTACAAACGGTTTTAGGTTAATTCTTTAAATCTATAAATAAAGAAACCCGAATTGGAAACAGTTCAGGTTTTTTTGAATGAAATATACCCATAAAAAAAGCCCCAACATTGTTGAGGCTTTTTTTATGATTTGAAAGTTAGTATTATCTTCTTCTTTCTTTGATTTTTGCTTTTTTACCAGTAAGTTCTCTAAAGTAGTAGATACGAGCTCTTCTAACTTTACCTCTTTGGTTAACTTCAATTTTTTGTAATGCTGGCATGTTAACTGGGAAGATACGCTCTACACCAACTGCACCAGACATTTTACGGATTGTAAAAGTTTCAGTCAATCCTGCACCTTTTCTTTGGATAACAACTCCTTTGAAAAACTGAGTTCTTGTTTTTTCACCCTCTTTAATTTCGTAGTATACTGTGATAGTATCTCCAGCTCCGAAAGCAGGGAAATCTTTTTTTGTCGATAATTCGTTATTAACGAAATCTACTAAATTTGCCATTTTTAATGCTTAATTATGGTTTGAAATCTGA
>CANJDA010000146.1 GCA_947472705.1 Flavobacteriaceae bacterium | reverse complement strand
GGTCATCAAAGCCACTCTATCATCTTCGCCAGTGTCTTTATCTAAATCGGTTGCCAAAGCCACATCTTCTAGGAATTCTGACAAAGCTCCACGAGCCCCGTCAATTTCTCTTTGTCCTTCGATGAAGTCTTTGATACCACCCATTAAAGTCTCTATGTTTTCAATACGAGCGATACCTTCGGGAGTACCATCTTTCTTAAGCTCTTGCACCAAGCCCGTTTTTTTGGTAACATGTTCGGCCAATACAAAAGCATCTTGTTGCTCATTAATGACTTGAAAACTTTTAATCATCATGACAAAATCTTGCAGCTTTTGTTTGGTTCCCGAATTCAGTTTCAAATCAATTTTATCAATGTTTTCCATCACTTCAAAAATGGAACGCTTGTAATGATTAGCTGCTACGGTAAGTTTTTCAACCGTTGAGTCTCCTATTCCTCTGGCTGGATAGTTAATTACACGTATGAGTGCTTCTTCATCTTTTGGATTAATCACCAAACGCAAATAACACAGTACATCCTTGATTTCTTTTCTTTGATAGAACGACAACCCACCATATATTCGGTACGGAATATCGCGCTTGCGCAAGGCATCTTCCATCGCTCGGGATTGCGCATTGGTACGATACAAAATAGCAAACTGTCCGTTGAGCATTTGGTTGCGCATCTTTTGTTCAAAAATTTCGCTGGCAACAAAACGGCCTTCTTCCCCATCGGTAATACTACGGTGGACTTTTATTTTGGGACCAAAATCATTAGCTGTCCAAACGACTTTATCAAGCTTGGTTTTGTTTTTATCTATAATCGAATTGGCAGCTTCTACTATGTTTTTGGTTGAACGGTAATTTTGCTCTAAGCGATAGGTTTTTACATTATCATAATCTTTCTGGAAGTTGAGTATGTTATTGATATTGGCTCCGCGAAAAGCATAGATACTTTGAGCATCATCGCCCACGACACAAATGTTTTGAAATCTATCTGACAAAGCACGCACTATCAAATACTGAGAATGGTTAGTATCTTGGTACTCATCAACCATGATGTAGCGAAAACGGTCTTGGTATTTGGCCAACACATCGGGGAAACGATTTAATAACTCATTGGTTTTTAATAACAAATCATCAAAATCCATCGCGCCCGCTTTGAAACATCGGTCTACATAATTAGCATAGATTTCGCCTAAGCGTGGCTTCTTACTCATGGCATCTTGCTCCTGCAATTCGGGATTGTTGAGATAGGCTTTTACGGTGATTAACGAGTTTTTATAGGATGATATTCGGCCCAAAACTTGCTTCGGCTTGTAAATGTCTTTATCCAGTTGCATTTCTTTGATAATAGCCGAAATTAGGCGCACACTATCTTGGGTGTCATAAATGGTAAAATTGGACGGATAGCCCAGCTTATCGGCTTCGTTTCTAAGGATGCGAGCAAATACCGAGTGAAAGGTTCCCATCCAAAGATTTTTGGCTTCATTACTACCCACGATATCGGCGATACGTTTTTTCATTTCGCGTGCCGCCTTGTTGGTAAAGGTTAGTGCCAATATATTAAAAGCGTCCACACCCAAACTCATTAAATACGCAATGCGCATGGTAAGCACACGAGTCTTCCCCGAGCCCGCGCCGGCAATGATTATCATGGGGCCATCTTTTTGGTAAACTGGTTCTTGTTGGGCAGCGTTGAGTTGGGAAATGTATTTTTGCATGGTTCATTTTCAGAAAGTTCAAATTTATGATTACTGTAGTGGAATTACAATTAATTTTATGCAATATTCTATTATATTTGTGAACAATTTTTAGTCGATACAACTTATGAATTCAGATAAATTTTTAGAACTGTTGATGTACGCTGTTCCCTCTTTGATTACGGGAGGTGTGGCGTATTATTTGTTTGACAACTATTTCAAAGACCAGCAAAATACAAGACGTTGGTTATTGCAAAGAGAAAACCAAAAACATTCCTTGCCATTGCGTTTGCAAGCCTATGAGCGATTGGCTTTGTTATTGGAACGCATCAACCCTGCAAAACTATTGATTAGAGTAGCACCTTTGAACGACGATAAAGTAGCCTATCAAAACCTATTGATTCATCATATAGAACAAGAATACGAGCACAACTTAGCCCAACAGATTTATGTTACTGATGAATGTTGGATGATGTTGTTAAAAGCCAAGAATGCGGTGATGCAACACATTCGCAAAACCACTTTGGATGCCGATATAAAAGATGCCGATACTTTGAGAGAGAAAATTTTAAGCAGCTTGCTGCAAGAGGAAGCGGCTACTTCATTAGCGCTCTCGTTTTTGAAAAGTGAGGTTAGTCAAGTTTTAGGATAACAAAAAAGCCTTCTCGATGAGAAGGCTTTTTTAATGCTTTTTTATTTGATTAATTATCACGTAATACATGAACCGTACCTGTAATGGTATGCGTTATTCCTGCCACCTGACCATCTTCATAAGTACCATTAAAAGTCAAATCGATATACTCTCCAATATTGCCAAAATTACTCAAATTGAATTGAACTGTATTGGTTATTCCAGAATCTATAAGACCCAATGTTCCTTCTATTGAAAATTCTGCCGTAGTATACAATCCAGGGATATTAGTACTTCCCGAGATATAAATTGATGCTCCTCCTACGGGACTATTTAACCCTCCTGAAATTGTAAATCCTGTTCCGCTTATTACAGTAGCTGCATTTATGTTAGTTAAAATCATAACAGGAGAACCTGAATCAATTTGATAGGAAATAAACTCTGATACAGTATTACAAGTAGTTAATATTCCAACTGAAGTAGTAGGCGTGGTATAAGTATAATTAATAGTCCCTGAAGTTTGCAAGTTTTCATAATCAAAACCTTCTAAAGTAAAATTACTATTAGTTGCACAAACTAAGGTATTAAAACTAAAGGCTCCATTAGAAACTGCCACCAAACTATTTTGCGTACCACTTTTCATTAATACATAGCCATTGGTTACGTTGGTGTTATCGCATTTAAGCAAAGTTCCTTGTACCACTGTTGATTGCGCCATTACGGAAGTGATTACAATATTAGGCAAAACCGTATTGGTCGTAAATGGTCCAATTGAAGAAGTGTAAATGATATTACTACACAAATCCAGTACCGTTAAAGTCATAGTTTGGTTAGAGGGAACTAATCCCGAAACCGTTCCTATACTATTCGTTGTCCCATAAGCTGTATAAGGAAACCCCGTTGGTAAAAGACCTACTCTTACATCGGACATCGGATTGCCGTCAACATCAACAACAGTTGTGGTTAAAGATACAGTAGGAAATTGAGCATCACAATTCCACCACGAGAAATGACTGACGGTACCCACATAGTAGTTCCCTTCCTTAGTAGCAATACCATCTTCTTTCCAGTAGCCTTTTTCTTCATCAAAATGCCATAGCGGAATGGTGCTTGGAGCAGTCGCTAATTGATTGTCATCTATGCGAATTGTTATTTCGGCTGTATGTTCTTTGGCAATATTTAGTTTTTGACCCGCTGACCCGCGTAATTCAATATTTAACATCCCGAAGGTTTGCAATACTGCTTCTTTATTGTCAGCTGTTTGAGCGTATAACATACCTGGCATTAGTTTGTCTATATTTTCATTGGAAGGTAATAAGTGAAACATCGCAACGGAAACATCGCCTGTATAGGCAACGCCATTTTCATCTTGAAAGGCACCATCAAATGAAACTTTGGTTCCTGACGACAAGGTTACTTCGCTGGCAACTCCTGATTGAATTGTTTCTGTTGGTGTGTTTGGCAATAACATTATTCTAACATTGTTCTTACCTGCCGTTGGTACCAAAGAACGGGAACCGTCAATATAGCCAGCCTTTGTAGCAGTAATGTAGGCAAAACGAGCATGAACACTAGCAGCATTGATAATAAAAACACCATTGACATCGGTTTGAGCTGTAGTAGTTCCAATTTTAATGGTAACATTTTGCAAAGGAACATTATTTACATCTACTACTTGCCCTATAAAATCACGAGCAACTGTATTGCCAAAGTTTTGAGCAAAAACATAATCATCGGTATGACCTAGACCCGAATAACCGTCATTTGGATTACAACTTGAGAAAGTAAGCATTAAAAAAAGGAAGCTGGTAAAAAGAACTATTTTTTTCATATTGAACTATTATGTTTCAGTAAAGATAAAAAAACCTTCTCAATGAGGAGGTTAAATTTAAATATTCATAAATGTTATACTTTTCCATTTTTAATTTCCTCAACAATTTCAGGGTTCAATAACGTACTGATATCTCCAAAATTACTAAAATCTCCTTCTGCTATTTTTCTTAAAATACGGCGCATAATTTTTCCTGAACGGGTTTTGGGCAAGCCTGAAACGAATTGAATTTTATCCAATTTAGCAATAGGACCTACTTGGTCAGAAATGAGTTGGTTAATTTCTTTTGCTAAGTTCTCATGATTACGGCCTTCACCTATTTCTTTTAGAATCACAAATCCGTACAAGGCATTCCCTTTAATGTCATGTGGAAACCCAACTATAGCACTTTCGGCAACAGCCGGATGTTCATTGATAGAATCTTCTATTGGTGCGGTACCTAAATTATGACCGGATACAATTATTACATCGTCTACTCTACCAGTAATTCGGTAATACCCAACCTCATCTCGCAACGCCCCATCACCTGTAAAATATTTACCCGAAAAGGCAGTAAAATAGGTTTCTTTAAATCGTTGATGATCCCCCCATATGGTTCGTGCCATAGAAGGCCATGGGAATTTTATACACAAGCTTCCCGTGACTTGATTGCCTTCAATTTCATTGCGTTGTTCATCCATTAAAACAGGTTGAATTCCAGGTAAGGGTAAGGAAGCATAGGTTGGTTTAGTTGGGGTTACAAAAGCAATAGGCGAAATCATAATCCCCCCAGTTTCCGTTTGCCACCAAGTATCTACCAATGGGCAACGCTTGCCTCCTACATGGTCATTATACCAATGCCAAGCTTCTTCGTTTATAGGTTCGCCAACAGAGCCAATTACTTTTAACGACTTTAATGGAAATCGTTGTACATAATCTAAACTCTCTTTGGCCAAAGCTCTAATGGCTGTTGGAGCAGTGTAAAATTGGGTGACTTTATGCTTTTCTATTACTTCCCAAAACCGACTGAAATCTGGGTAAGAAGGGACACCTTCAAAAATAACAGTAGTGGCTCCGTTTAAAAGCGGTCCGTATAAAATATAGGAATGTCCGGTAATCCAACCGATATCGGCTGTACACCAAAAGATATCATTTTCTTCATAATTGAATACATTTTTAAACGTATAGGCTGTATATACCATATACCCAGCAGTAGTGTGCAACATGCCTTTTGGCTTACCGGTGGAACCCGAAGTATACAATATAAACAGTGGGTCCTCGGCATCCATGATTTCGGGTACATTATTTGGACTGGCTTTATCCATCAAAGGTTGCAACCAATGATCACGTCCTTCTTTCATGGTTACGGTTGTATTG
>CANJDA010000145.1 GCA_947472705.1 Flavobacteriaceae bacterium | reverse complement strand
CCAAGGAATTCAACCGCTTTGTCTATATAATTTGCCTCACTAACGGCTCCTGTAAATTGCCCTAGATAATCTCTTTGTGCTTCTAATAAAGGAAATAATTTATCAAAGTCTTTTTCTATTATTCGAAGATTAGCTACTTTATCTACAAAGTGTTTTGCTAGATCACGAACTGCATTGACTAAATCAAAATCGTTGGTATTATAATCTATTTTTCTACCAATAAATTTATCTACTTCAACATCCAAAAGGAATTGTGCTAACTCTTGTTTTTGAGCAATTGATAAGGATTTTGAAATGGCTTTGAATGATGCTCTTCTGAATTCTCTCGTTACAGCAAACATTCCGGAAACGCCTTCGTCTTTCCAAGAGAATTTTTCAAAACCATTGTGTTTCGCCATTATTTTACCAGCACGCATTAATGCAGCCGTTGTTGAAATGACCGTACCCAAAGTAAAACCTGTTGGCGGAATTTCTAATTCTTTTTCGAGTGTTGCCCCATCGACAAACGTGTTTCTGATTTTATATAGTATTTCTTCAACCACTTTTAAATTGTCACCAATAAAATTGCCTGAAGCATCAAAAAACTTAAAATCGACACCGTGGAAATATTGTTGTAATCTGGCTGCGTTTGCTTCTTTTATTACAATACCAGCAACACTATCACTTAATGGTAGAGAAGTTAATCTTTTGTGATATACATTTTGAATGATATTTTTTTGCTGTACTTGCAGAATTGATTGCCAGTTTGTGCTGTCTAACTGAAAGGTATTGAAATGATAAATGGCTGTTCCATTAATTAAAGAACTCTCTACTAAATCATTGATACGAATAATTTTTTCTGATTTTGCCGTAGTAAAACTTTGTAATATTTTACCCTCGTCTGAATTAGGGTCTCTGTATTTTTGTTCTAAGTAAGTAATGCGTTCTACTTCATCAATTAAACGGTCTAACTCTTTGAAAGAAGTATTACTAGGAACAATCCAAACCAAATCTAGATCGTTTTGATGTTGTACTTTTAAAGCTTCAATATCGGCAGCGCGGTCGTCACTAATGTTGTAAACGCTTTTCAGTTTTACTTTCAGATATTTTAATGGTGGGTTTGTTAATTCATCATCATTGTCGGTAGTTACAAAGAAATCATATTGTTTATTATCTGTAACACGTGCAATGCTATTTATAAAACTAGCTTTTTTGTATGCTGAAACTACTTGTTTCTTTTTGACAAACCCTTGAACAGCGTAGCCGTTCATTTCTTCTAATAATCTTTGTTCAATATCGGAAGTGATACGATAGGTGTTATTGGTATCTAAAAGGACTTTTGCTTCTACTAAACTTTCAACTGCTTTAGTGATTGTATCTAAAACACTATGGAATTGTTCCGGGTCTGCAATAAATGATTTTACAATATTTGGTAAGGTTGTAGGTACTATTTCTGCTTCTGAAAGGAAATTAATTGTTTCTAATAATTTACGCCCTGAAATTGAAAAACCAGCTTCTTTTAAAATCCTTTCGGCATTTACATATCGGTTTACTAAGCTAGTACTTGGTTTGTTGTTTCCTTGTCGTGCTATTTGCCATCCTGTTGCAACTTCAAAAAGGTTTTCATCTTGGATTTCACGTTTAAGAATATCGTAGGTTGTAATAATCATACCACGAGCTGCAACTTTTGTTGAAGCATATCCTTTAGTCCCAAAAAGAAAGTTTTGTAATAAATCGAATTGGTATTTATAAAAAGGATAATAAGTAATGTAATTGTCTTCGCTATCCGTTTTTACAATACCTGAACCCACTAATGAAGCGTGGTCTGCAATTTTTCCTGAATTGGCTTTATAATTTTCTTTTAATTTAGCAATACCAGTATCGTTTTTCTTTAAAAGTCTGTTTCTGATAATAACATCAACTTCAGTAGCTTCTAAGTGTATTTTTGTTTTGAAACGGTCAGTAACTTTTGTTAATTGAGATTTGCTGTAATTTGAATTGTTGATAACATCATCTAATTTTTCTTGAGCAATGGCAATAGTCCAAACGTTATTTCTTAAAGTTGACAAAGCTTCACTTATTCCTTCTAAATCTAATAAGTCAAATTTATCCTGGTTAATTGCTTCACTTGCTTCATCAAACATAAAAATAATTCTTTCTGAATTATCTAAATTCAGATAGTTGTTCAATTCATCTCTCAATCTTGAAGCACTGAATTGATCAATGTCTCTTCGTATCGTTGTAATTATATTTTCATAATCACTTTCGTTATTATCTTGACTTAAAAATATATTCTTTGCTTCTTTGGCATATTCTACTAATCGGTTCTTAATATCACTCCAAGTCTTTCCTGATTTTTGAAATATAAAATCGTTAATGTTAACTTGGTTGTCATTAATCATTAATTGAAATAAGAAAAAGCCGTGTTCGTTTTCTGGTAATTCTAATGTTTTTAGAAAATTTCGAAATAAAGTGTAAGCCAAGCCTTTTGAAGGGTCTTGTTTTGCAATATCCAAAGCCACTACTTTAGCTTTTACACTATCTATTTTGGTTATAGAATTTCTTATTAAAGCTTCATCTTGTATGCCTGTAAATCTTTGTAATATTCTTTCGCGTGCCGGTGTGCCAACAATAGTCCTGTTACTTAGCATATATCCTAAAAGTTTACCGAAATATGATTTACCAGAGCCGTAAAATCCTGATAACCAAACGCCAGTTTCAAGTACACTTGAGGTGTAAATGGATACAAAATCTGCATATTCCTTTGCTAAACCATCGGTAACAATATAGTTTTCGATTTCGGATTTTATTGCAATTTCTGAAATGTCTTCTAAGTCGATAACGTTTTTAATGTCTTCCGACAAATCGATGGTTAAAATGTCCTTTATATTCATACTATAATTTGTTGCACTGTTAGTTTATAATCATACATCTGTACTTAGATGATGGTCTTTTGGAAAGGAATAATAATCTGTCGCCGTCCTTAGTGGCTGGATAAAGCACTACCAAAGGAATTGATGAATTCATTACTACTTCGTTTTCCATTATGTGAATATTATCTATACCACTGCCATAAATGGCTCCCGAATGAATTAACACGGGTATCTTTTTTTCTTTGAATGAATTATCAATACTATCCATTATCAAACTGAATAAATCGGGTCCAATTTCTTCCGCAGGAGCTTTGAATATTTGATTTATAGAACCTTTTAACAACTGAAAAGTTTCTTTTAATGTTTCTTTATTTATTTCGATAAATCTGATTAGTAAATCGTTTAAATCAATTACTTTGTACATCTCATTATTGAAATGCGTTTTTATAGCTTCAATAAAGTCTAACTCTTGAATTGGCTCACAAATGATTAGAATAGAGTTACCACCATTGGCATTTAAACGTATATCTGAACGTTTATCTGTTTCAACTAAAATCTTAGTCTCTTTAATAATGAGTTCTGGGTTATGATGCAGCATAATAGATTTCTTGGTATGAGTAAATTGTTTCGATTTTAAGTTTATCAACAGAATAGGTAATATTGAAAAACTTAGTATATTTTTTTTGCATCAATCTTTCTAAAAATACCTGATGTTCCAGAAAACAATATTGCAACCACTGAGAATTTATAATATTTGATGAATTTTCGATAGCCAGTAACCAATAAATAAACAGCACAAACATTTTATCACTCAGGTATGGATGCGATATTGTTTTATTCAATGAACCTTCCATAACCCCAAACTTTTTAAGTAATGTCAAATACTTTGAAGCCGTTGTAGTAATAGTGATTTCAGACCAACCTTTGAGATCCTCGTCGGTTTCTTTGAGTTCTTTTAAACAAGCAATCACTTCATCTTTTTTTATTGTAATTCTACCGCTGTATAAAGCTGGAAAAAAAACTTTCTTATTAAGATAAAAAAGTAGATTGTTATTAAAAGTGGCATTCCAAAAAATCAAAAACAAACTATCATTTGAGATTTGCTCTTTATTCAAAAAACCAGTAATCAATTGGCTAACATTATCGTTGGCAAATTTTATGAGTGTTCCAGTTATGGCTTTCTCAAATCTTCGTATTGACTTGTCAGTTTTGATTGCCGTAACTGATTGTAAACCTACATTTGAACGTATGTCATTTATATCCTGATTTAAGAAAACCGGAATAAGGTTCCAGTCCGGAAGACTGCCAAGTACGTTAATGTCTGAGTTGTATTTCATTATTATTTTAAAAAGTTTTATTAAAAAACAACAGCATTTGCCTGTATAATTAATTTCTTACAGACAAATGCTGTGGACTATTTTAATTTTAAAGCGTAAATATATAAAAAAGCAATGGAAAGAAAAAGAGTGTAAATGAAAAGGATAGGCAGGATAACCAAAAAAAGTAAGAAAGATATTTATGTTTTTTTATAAAATAAAAAACTGATTTTATTGCTTGTTTGAGTGCATTAGATATTCTTTTATGTTTGCAAAATAGCATAATTATAGTGAATTTTATAATCTATATTATTTCAGAAATTAATACTCTTTCAATGATTTTTTAGAAAAATAATTCAGAAAATCTTTTGAACCTAAAATATCTACTTCATCCGATAACCCGAGTATAAATCGTGATATTGGTTTTGGATTGTTAATGCAGCAACTAAGTAGATATGTGCTTTTGTTGGGTTCTAATTTGATAAATGGTATAACCAATGGATATTCTTCTTTTAAAATCACATACGCCCTTAGCGACAACCTAAGTTGAATATCGAATTTTTCTCCGTTCCATTCCGTAAAACCAAATACATCCACTGGGTCTAACTTATGCAAGCTCTTGAATTCCTGTTTGGCTTCTAAAGGTTCAACATCGGTTATGCGTTCAACGTTGAAATATTTGTTTTTCTGCGTGTCTTCTTCAAATGCACAAATCGATGTGTAATTGTCCGTAAATGCAATGGGTTCCACCAATCGGTCATCAATCTTCTGCGAATTAGCCGAATGATAGCTTTTCAAGATTACTTTGTTTTCCTGTTGGATTGCAAGGCTTAATTTTTGAACAATCTTCCCCAAATGAGCATTCAAGATATGGTTGCCATGAACTGCAATTTCCGACTTGAAATAGATTTTCTTCAACACAGCATCTTTAAGCTTGCTTTGTTTTCCTGAACTCAAAAGTAATTCCTTAAGCAATGTTACTTCTTCATTGGTAAACGATTCAGCTTCATCATACAGTCCGCCTTTTATAAAATAGCGTTTGTTCTGGTCACGCTCCAATTCAAACCCCAATTCTTTAATCAGGTCTAAGTATCTATACACAGTTCGTTCCGTGCTTTCGATGAAACATGCCATAAACCTTATGGACTTTGCTGGTTCTTTTTGAAGCAATGAAATGAGCTGAAGCACCCGAAGTATTTTATGTTGGTTAAGCATCCGTATAAGTTTTAACGACAAATTAGGTCAATATATATCACATTAACAAGCAGTTGTCCCAAGTTGTCAAAAAGAATCAGGTTGTTTGTTCTTAATTAATTTAAAACAAAAATGAAATGAAGAAATTATTTTTTATTCTGTTGT
>CANJDA010000144.1 GCA_947472705.1 Flavobacteriaceae bacterium | reverse complement strand
TAATATCATAGATACTCCAGGTCACGCCGATTTTGGTGGTGAAGTTGAACGTGTATTAAATATGGCTGACGGTGTTTGTCTTTTAGTAGACGCTTTTGAAGGACCAATGCCACAAACACGTTTTGTGTTGCAAAAAGCCATCGACTTAGGATTAAAACCTTGTGTGGTTATTAATAAAGTAGATAAAGAAAACTGTACTCCAGAAGAAGTGCATGAAAAAGTTTTCGATTTGATGTTTGAATTAGGTGCCGAAGAATGGCAATTAGATTTTCCAACTGTTTATGGTTCTGCCAAACAAAATTGGATGTCTGACGATTTCAGAAATGTAACCACAAACATTGAACCTTTATTGGATATGGTAGTGGCACACGTTCCTGCACCAAAAGTGTCAACAGGAACACCACAAATGTTAATTACTTCATTAGACTTCTCTTCTTTTACTGGTCGTATTGCTATTGGAAGATTAGAAAGAGGGGAATTAAAAGAAGGAATGCCAATTTCTTTAGTAAAAAGAGACGGCAAAGTGTTAAAATCAAGAATCAAAGAGTTACATACTTTTGAAGGTTTGGGCCGTAAAAAAGTGGAAAGTGTAATTGCAGGAGATATTTGTGCTATAGTAGGTGTAGAAGGTTTTGAAATTGGTGATACTATTGCCGATTTTGAAAATCCAGAAGCTTTGCAAACAATTGCAATAGATGAACCAACTATGAGTATGTTGTTTACTATCAACGACTCACCATTCTTTGGTAAAGAAGGGAAATATGTTACGTCTCGTCATATTAGAGACCGTCTGACAAAAGAGTTAGAGAAAAATCTAGCGATGAAATTAGGCGAAACGGATTCAGCAGATAAATTCATGGTCTTTGGTCGCGGCGTTCTTCACTTATCGGTTCTTATTGAAACGATGAGAAGAGAAGGATACGAATTGCAAATTGGACAACCACAAGTTATCATCAAAGAAATTGACGGTGTAAAATGTGAGCCAATAGAAGAATTAACCATCGATTTACCTGAGCATTTATCCGGAAGAGCGGTAGAATTTGTATCTATCCGTAAAGGAGAAATGTTAAGCATGGAAGCCAAAGGTGAACGTATGATTGTAAAGTTCAATATCCCATCCCGTGGAATTATTGGTTTAAGAAATCAATTACTTACAGCTACTGCTGGTGAGGCGATTATGTCACACCGTTATATTGGATACGAGCCTTTCAAAGGAGAAATTCCAGGAAGAAACAATGGTTCGTTAATCTCTATGGAAAATGGAAAAGCAATTCCTTATTCTATCGATAAGTTACAAGACCGAGGTAAATTCTTCGTTAATCCTAATGACGAAATATACGAAGGTCAAGTTATCGGTGAAAACTCTCGTAGCGATGATATGAGTATCAACGTAACTAAGGCTAAGAAACAATCTAACGTTCGTTCTTCAGGGAATGATGAAAAAGCAAGGATTATCCCTCCGATCATTTTCTCACTTGAAGAAGCTTTAGAATATATTCAAAAAGATGAATATGTTGAGGTTACTCCAAAATCAATTCGATTGAGAAAAATCTATTTGAACGAAAACGACAGAAAACGTTATAAATTATAAATTTCTAAAAAAAAGCCCCAATTTATTGGGGCTTTTTTATGATTAATTACAACAGGCTTATCTCAAACTAGCACCAAGCTCAGTCTCCATATTCTTTTGCAACTTGCTCATGATTTTGTCAATTTGCTCATCGGTCAGGGTTTTAGTAGTGTCCTGTAAAGTGAAACTCACGGCATAGGATTTCTTGCCTTCTGGTAGGTTTTTGCCTTGGTAAACATCAAATAAATTCACGTTTTTCAATAACGATTTTTCAGTTTGACGTGCAATGTTATAAATCGATTCAAATGCTACAGCTTCGTCTACTAAAAGAGCTAAATCTCTACGAACTTCAGGATATTTCGGAATGTCAGTAAATTTGATTTTGGTAGATAATAATTTCAATACTAAGCTCCAATTGAAATCAGCATAAAATAATTCTTGTTTAATGTCAAAATGTTTCAGTATCGATTTTTTTACCGTTCCAAATTCAACCAAAGTATCATTGCCACAAACAATCGCTAACCCTTCGGCAAAAACATCCGAAGTCAAAGGTTTGCTTTGTGTTTTACAAACACCTAAGCGTTCAAGAATACTATTCACATAGCCTTTGAATAAAAAGAAATCGGTTGGTTTTTGAGTCAAGGTCCAGTTTTCTTCACTTCGGTTTCCAGAAACAAATAAAGTAAGGTGTTTTGGCTCATCATACCCCGAAGGTAATTTGTGATAGGTTTTACCAAATTCGAATAACTTCAAATCTCCATTTCTACGGTTGATATTATAAGATACCGCTTCCAATCCTGAGAATAACAAGGACTGACGCATAGCCGATAAGTCATTGCTTAAAGGATTCAACATCATCACATTGTATTCCTCTTTCAGCATTTCAGTTAACTTCACATAATCAGGTGAAGTCAAAGAATTTGCCATCATTTCGTGGAAACCAATGGAATTCAACTGAGCAGCAACTATGTTTTGTATTTTATAATCTTCGGTTCTAACCGAATTTGAAACCGTAGCGTTTAATTTTTTGGTAAAATTGATATTGTTATAACCATATACTCGAAGAATTTCTTCAATTACATCAATCTCACGTTGCACATCTACACGGTAAGATGGTATAATTAATCCAAGTCCGGCATCAGAAACAGTAGTTACTTTAATATCTAAGGAAGCTAATATTTTCTTAATGGTTTCTTTGGGTAATTCTTGTCCAATTAATTTGGTGGTTTTATCAAAATTCAAAAACACACGAAAATCTTCAATAGCTTTTGGATAAATATCAATAATATCCGAAGTAATTTCGCCACCGGCTACTTCTTTGATTAAAAGAGCAGCACGTTTCAAGGCAAGTTCGGTAATATTTGGGTCTATACCTCTTTCAAAACGGAAAGATGCGTCAGTATTCAAAGCATGTCTTTTGGCTGTTTTCCTTACCGATATTGGGTTGAAATAAGCACTTTCTAAGAAAATAGTATTAGTAGTTTCGTTAACACCAGATCCTTTTCCTCCAAAAACACCGGCAATACAAAGCGGCCCTTTTTCATCACAAATCATTAAATCCTCTTCGCTTAATGTTCTTTCAACATCATCAAGGGTAACGAATTTAGTTCCAGAAGCTACTGTTTTTACAATTATTTTTCCGTTGATTTTAGAAGCGTCAAAAGCATGCAAAGGCTGACCTAAATCGTGTAGAATATAATTAGTTACATCTACAATATTGTTTTTTGGAGTTATTCCAATAGCTTTCAAACGGTTTTGTAACCATTCTGGTGAAGGTTTTACGGTTAATCCAGAAAGTGTTACACCGCAATATCTTGGGGCCAATTTACTTTCTTTTACATCAACATCAATTTTTAGTGTTCTTTTGTCAATTCGAAAAGTACTAACTGAAGGTGTGATTAATTCAATGTTACTATTTTTTTGCAACAAGCTAGCGCGCAAATCACGAGCTACTCCAAAATGCGACATAGCATCAGCACGATTGGGTGTTAAACCAATTTCAAATACTTCGTCATTTTCAATATTGAATACTTTGGCACAAGGTGTACCTGGAATTAATTTATCATCCAAAACCATAATGCCTTCATGACTGTTTCCAAGACCTAATTCATCTTCGGCGCAAATCATTCCGTGACTTTCTTGTCCGCGAATTTTTCCTTTTTTTATTTCAAATTCTACACCGTCATTATCTAACAATTTAGTCCCGATAGTAGCTACAGGAACTTTTTGTCCAGCTGCAACATTCGAAGCCCCACAAACAATTTGTACAGGAGTACCATCACCTAAATCAACTGTTGTTACTTTTAATCGGTCAGCATCAGGATGTTTTTCACATTTTAAAACATGACCAACAACAACACCCTCTAATCCGCCTGGAACTGATTGGTATTTTTCTACTATTTCAACCTCCAAGCCTAAATCGGTTAGTATTGCAGAAGTTTCTTCTGATTTTAAATCTATTTTAATGAATTGTTTTAACCAATTGTATGAAATCTTCATTTGAATGTATTTGATTTTTCAAGGTGCAAAGATAGTTAAAATAGGCAATGAGCCAATTTGAAAATTTGAAAATTCTCTAACTAATATAATTCCAAATGTTCTTTTTCTTGGTGAGTTCTATAAAGACAGTTTTGAGGGTTTGATGTTCGGGTAAAGTCATTGAAGCATCTTTTTTTAGCAATTCTAATGCTTTTTGTCTTGCTAAAAGCAAGATGTCTTTATCTCTAACCAAATCTGCAATTTGTAAATTTAGAACACCACTTTGCTGTTTGCCCATAATATCGCCAGGACCGCGAAGTTTCAAATCGACTTCTGCAATTTCAAATCCATCGTTGGTTTGGCACATAGTATCTAGCCTGATTTTACTATCACTAGATAATTTAAAAGAAGTCATCAAAATGCAGTAACTCTGTTCGACTCCGCGACCTACTCGACCGCGAAGCTGATGCAATTGCGATAAGCCAAAACGCTCGGCACTTTCTATTATCATCACGCTTGCATTCGGAATGTTTACACCTACTTCAATTACTGTTGTTGCTACCATGATATTTGTTTTGCCTTCAGCAAAGCGTTTCATTTCGGCATCTTTATCTGCGGGTTTCATTTTGCCGTGAACAATAGAAATACTATAATTTGGCAGAGGAAAATCACGAGAAATGCTTTCATATCCATCCATCAAATCCTTATAATCCATCGTTTCACTTTCCTTAATCAACGGATATACAATATAGATTTGACGACCTTTTGCGATTTCATCTTTAATGAATTTCCACACTTTCAATCGGTTGCTATCATATCGATGTACCGTTTGAATAGGTTTTCTACCGGGAGGCAATTCATCAATTACAGAAATATCCAAATCACCATACAAACTCATAGCTAATGTGCGTGGAATAGGAGTAGCCGTCATCACCAAAATGTGAGGTGGGATATTATTCTTTTGCCAAAGCTTGGAACGTTGTTCTACTCCAAATCTATGCTGCTCGTCAATAATGGCTAAACCTAAATTTTGGAATTGCACTTTATCTTCTAATAGCGCATGCGTTCCTATTATAATGTGTAAAGTCCCATTCTCTAGTTGTTCATGAATAACTTTACGTTCAGCCGTTTTGGTAGAACCTGTGAGTATTTTTATGTTGATATTTAATTCTTTAGCCAATTCGGTTAAACCATTAAAATGTTGATTTGCCAAAATTTCAGTAGGAGCCATCAAACAACTTTGGAAACCATTATCTAAAGCAATTAGCATCGCCATTAAGGCAACTATAGTTTTACCAGAGCCCACATCGCCTTGAAGCAATCGGTTCATTTGCGCATTGGTACCCATATCGTTTCTGATTTCTTTCAGTACTTTTTTTTGTGCATTGGTTAATTCAAACGGCAAATGATTTTGGTAGAAATTATTAAAATTATCGCCTACAATCGTAAAAGGGTGCCCTTTAATTTTGTGTTTTCGAACCAAATTTTTAGTAATCAACTGCAATTGGATAAAGAACAATTCTTCAAACTTCAAT
>CANJDA010000143.1 GCA_947472705.1 Flavobacteriaceae bacterium | reverse complement strand
TTAGTTTAGTTACTGCGGTAACTTTGTCAATTTACCGTGGTAATTTTGTTAATTACTCAGGACGATTTGTTATCTTTTACTTGATTAGTAAAAAATAACCTCTTTAATTCATACTATCATGGCCATTACTATTACTTCAATTGGAAAAACCAATCCCACAAATCCCAACGCTCCAATGCTGTATTATCCTAAAGTTACTAAAACCTGGGGAAGTGGATTTAGAAAAACTTTCGGAAAAAATCGCCTATGGCTCTTCATTAACCCAAGCTGATTGTTACGCGGTAATTATTAGCTTAGTAGCAACCGTTTCTAAAGAATTAGATGAGGGCAAAATTGTGAGGCTAGGACAATTAGGTGCTTTTCAAATAAGTGTAAAAGGAACGGCTAGTGAAACTCCCGAGGCAGTATCGCCAAAAAACGTTCGAAGTGCTTCTATCATTTTTAGACCAGGCAAGAAGTTTAAAGCTATGCTTAAAGACTTGCATTTTATTAGAAAGAAGTAATTATTTCAAATCCTTTTCTTTATAGTAGTTTATCAATAAATTCACAAATTTACTATAGCTTTCTATACCGTCTTTTTGTTGATTTGATTTCAAAAACTGATCATAAAATAGATAAAAGCCTTTGTCAATAAAAGTGTCATATTGTTCCCAAAAAAATTCACTTTCTTTAAAGTTTTTAAGAATCCCTTTGTTGAGTAAAGGCTTTAATTGCTTGAACTTGGTTTCATCTTTCATAATCAAATTTTCCAAGCAATAGCGCAAGGCTGTAGCATAAGCTGCATATTGAAAATACAAATCCTTGTTTTTAATACAGGCTAAAAAGCCAATAAAATTACATTCGCTTTCACTGGCATAGCCAATTTGGTGTGCCATTTCGTGACATACCACATTAGGAAAACCATATTTTGGCAACTTATAATTTACCTGGGATTCATTGGTAAACGGATTTAAATAACCACCAAATCCCATATAAGTTAATGGTAAACTGAAAATTGATTTCTTTCGACTCGGGATTTCGTACTTAAAAAAGGGATATTGATTGGCTAAATTATCATAACCGTTTTGAGTCATAGTGAATATACTGTCTAGCGAATAGGGATTGCTTACTTTTTGGTTTTTATCGTGTGTTATTTGATACTGTATTTCATTGGTTTTGATTATTATTTTTTTTGTAAAAGCATACAAATCTTCATTAGTATAATCACGCTCTATATTCATTTTTTCGAATAAAGGCACGCGATAATAATTGTAAGCCCAAAGCAAGTGAAACAGAAAATAAAACACCGATAGAAAACTCATGGCCGACCAAAATTTATACTTCCAATGCTGTTTTCGTTTTTTATAAAACCAATAAATGCAATACACTATTAGGATTCCGTAAATGATATCGCCAACAGAGAAAGGAAGGCAGCCCAAAATTCTTCTAGAAAAATGCGAAACATACCCATACAATCCGTTGCTGTAATAATGTTCAACCGTTTCTGGAAAAAGAGCTAAAATTCTCAAAAAGAGAATCTGAAATATCAGAAATAAAGGGAGTAGGTAGTTGCGTTTCAAAGCCAATTTTTAAAATGTAAATATAATCACAAATCAATTCGCCAAGAACCTAAACTTTGTAACTTTGTGCCTCGACATAAAAAAACAACAATATAATGAGCCAAGAAATTAGAAACCTAGAGCCCAAAGTGCTTTGGAACAAGTTCGCCGATTTAAATGCGGTACCTCGTCCGTCAAAAAAAGAGGAAAGAGTCATTGAATTTATGAAAAACTTCGGAAACAGTTTAGGACTTGAAACTTTTGAAGATGATATTCGCAATGTAATCATCCGTAAACCAGCGACGCCAGGAATGGAAAATCGTAAAACGGTTGTGTTACAAGGGCATTTAGATATGGTGCACCAAAAGAACAACGATACCAATTTTGATTTTCTTACACAAGGTATCGATATGTATGTTGATGGCGATTGGGTTCGAGCCAAAGGAACGACTTTAGGTGCGGATAACGGATTAGGAGTAGCCGCCATCATGGCCGTTTTGGAAAGTAAAGATATACCACATCCAGCTATAGATGCTTTGTTTACTATTGATGAAGAAACAGGAATGACAGGTGCTTTGAACTTAAAAGGGGGCATACTAAAAGGAGAAATATTATTGAATTTGGATACCGAAGAAGATGATGAGATTGATATTGGTTGTGCCGGTGGAATTGATGTTACAGCCACAAGAAAGTATACTGAAGAAGCAACTCCAGAAGGTTCAGTGGGGTACACTATTACCGTAAAAGGTTTGAATGGAGGACACTCGGGTATGGATATTCATAAAGGTTTAGGCAATGCCAACAAAATTATGAATCGTTTGTTATTTGATGGTTTTGAGAATTTTGGTTTGCAGATTTCAGAAATAAGCGGTGGGAGTTTGCGTAATGCTATCCCACGTGAAAGTGTAGCTAAAGTAATTGTTGCAGGTATGTACGATGAGGCATTTGTTTTTGATATGCAGGAAATTATAAACGATATCAAATTTGAATTCAAAACTATGGAACCCAATCTAACCATTGAATTTATGAAAAGCGATTTGCCTAATAAGGTAATGGATTTAGGTGTACAAGAAGGCTTGTTGCGTTCTATCTATGCATCTCATAATGGCGTTTACCGAATGAGTGCTGATATGGCAGACTTAGTAGAAACTTCTAATAATATAGCTCGTGTAATTGTAAAGGATGGTGAAATATCGATTCAAAACTTAACACGATCTTCAGTAGAAAGTTCTAAAATGGACTTAGCAAATGGCTTGCGTTCGGCCTATGAATTGTTTGGTTGTGAAGTAGAATTTGGAGGTAGTTATCCTGGCTGGACACCTAATATTAATTCAGAAATACTGGATGTTTTAGTTAACATTTATGAAAAACAAAATAACACAAAACCTAGTGTAGTCGCTTGTCACGCCGGATTAGAATGTGGGATTTTAGGAACTAATTATCCAGGAATGGATATGATTTCATTTGGACCTACGATTCACGGAGCACACAGTCCTGATGAAAGAGCTTCTATTAAATCATCTCAAAAATTCTGGAAGTTTTATTTGGAGATATTAGCTAATATTCCAGAGAGAAAGTAGAGAATTGAATTTAGAAAATAAAAAACCCGCTTAGAGATAAGCGGGTTTTGTTTTAAGGACTAATTTATTTTAAAACTTAGCAGTAAATCCTAAATATAAACTTCTTCCAACTGCCGGAATGATTCCTGGACCAGGATATTCATCGGTTCTTCTTGTGAAATAATGTTTGTCAGCCAGATTATTAACACCAAATTTCAAAGCAAAATCATTGATTTTATAACTGCCACTAAAGTCTAATACAGTATAGGCTGGAATATATCCTGCTTCCGGATTGTTACTAGTGGTTACGTTAGAAGCATCACCAAAAGCATCACCTATATAGTTGACTTGAAAAGTAGTTGATAATTTGGTAGTATTAAAAATTAAGCCCACGCGATTAATAATTTTTGTGGCAGCTTCCACACGTTTACCTGAATATTCTCCTGAGGTATATCTGGCATCCACATAAGAAAATGAATTAAAAAGGCTTACTCCATAATTAGAATTTGAATTGAAATATTTTAAGAAATTAAATTCTAAATAACTCTCAATTCCTTTATGAACACTATTAGCAATGTTTTTTCTAATCGAATATTCATCCCCTGAAATTGGATCGGTTTCAAGTTTAACTCCAATTCGATTGTTGTAGGCTAAATAAAATCCACTGAAATCAAAATTTAAATAATTTTTAATCGTACAACGGTAGCCTAAATCACTGTTATAACCATCACTGTCTTTTAGGTTTGGGTCTATTCTTGAGCTAACCCCAAAAGGAGCTAATTGACTATAATCTATTGGTCTATAGGCTTGACTGAAATTAGCATAAAGACTAGTATTTTTTGATGTTTTATATTCCAATCCAATTCCTGCTAATGCAAAAGTCCGGTTGCTGTTTTCATTAGCTATTTGAGTTGTACCCTCTATTTCTTTGTAGCCACGAGAGGTGTTTCGTAAATATTCCAATCGAAATCCTGGTGTAACTGTAAAGTTTTTGGATACTCTAAAAATATTTTCTACAAATGGCGCCAAATTAGTAGTGGTAAAATCTAAATTATAACCCCAATTGCCTGTAATAGACAAATCAAAATCACTTCCTGTGGTTCCTTGACCACCTCCAAGGCGGTTAAACCAAGCATAAGCATGACGAATTCCACCTGCAAAAGTTGATTGTTGTTTTCCAAGAGTGTAGTTTTGAGAATAACGAATTTCTGTAGTCACATTGTTTATTTTTTGGATACCAACTTCTCTTGGAACATATTCATTGGTAATTGGGTCTATAGCATCAATCGCTTCTGGTCCGCCATCTTCGTTACGCCAAACAAGAGCACGTCTACTAAATAAATAACTTGATTTAATATTCAATGTACTGTTTTTAGAAGGCGTATAATTTGCAAATGCCATAATAATATTCCACGGAGTTTTTAACCAATTTCTACTGCGAGTAGACTGACTTGGATCTGAATTAAATTGAGCATCGCTTAATCCTCCAGGCATTCTAATTTTATTGCGAAGCAATGAATACTCAATACCAAAGTTCCATTTATCAGATTGATTATACTGTATTTTTCCAAATGCTGAAACCTGAGTTTGCTCACTATTAGGTCTGTAACCATCGATGCCACGATATTGTAAATAGGCATAATAACTCCATTTTTTATAATTTCCACCAATTGAATTAAACGAATTGTACAATCCGTAACTTCCAATCGTTTGTGCTGTTATAAATTCAAAGGGCTTATTGGCTGGAGCCTCTTTAATAACATAATTTACCAATCCCCCAAATTGAGAACCAAATTGCAATGATGATGCCCCTCGAACCAATTCAATTCTGCTGACAGCTTCCATTGGAGGCAAATAATAAGATTCGTTGTACCCGTAACTATCAGAGCTTATATTGTATCCGTTTTGACGAGTATTCATTTCAATACTTTGTGTTGGATTTAATCCACGAGTGGCTATTCCATTGGCAGTAAATCCACTAGTTTCAGTTTCTACGATATTTAAACCTGGCACTCTTCCTAAAATCTGACGGGTATTGTTTATGGCTTTATTGGCATCTAGGCTGTCAATTAGTATTACTTCACTTTTTTTACCTGCGTAAATAATTCCGTTTTTGGTATCAGGTAAATGTCCCAATCCATTGACGGTTTTAAATCCTTTAACTTTAACTTCTTTGAGATTATTGATACTGTCTTTTGTTTGTGCTTGGATAGTAGAGAAGCTAACTAATCCTAAAGCGATAATAATGTATTTAGTTTTCATTTATTTAGAATAATTAAAAATAATTGCCGCAAATATATAAACGGGAATTGTAAAATAAAATTTTATTTAGAATAAATATAAATAATATTTTTAAATGATTGATTTACTATATTTTATGAAACAAAAAACCTCACAATTATGTGAGGTTCTGTCTATATTTAATAGTGAAATTTGTTTATTTACGCTTCATTGGATAACTTTCTTGAGTCTCTTTTCCTTGTTGTTTGCCAGAAATTGTGGCA
>CANJDA010000142.1 GCA_947472705.1 Flavobacteriaceae bacterium | reverse complement strand
ATAACAAAAAAGCACATAGTAATTTGTTTACTATTGGAGGTAATTTGAAAGGCGAATTATGGGAAAGCACAGCTGTAAATGAACTTCGAAGTCAAGCGGAAAAACTTGCCGAAAAATTAAAAAACGAAAATCAATTTACTGTCACACAAAAATTTGAAGCTTAGATTAATATACTGATGCATAAAAAAATCCGCTAAAAAGCGGATTTTTATTTTCTAACCAACTAAAATTATAGTGCTAATACACTATTTTCTGCTCCTGCAAATTCGTTATAGGCATAACTGTCTGCTTCAGGTTCATTAATATATGTCCCATCAACTAAATATTTGAACTCAAAAGAATTGTCTTTTGGTAAGTCAAAAGTAGCTTTGAAAGTTCCTGTTTTTAATTTTGATAGTTCCCCTTCTGCTGGGTTCCAATTATTAAAATCACCAACTACAGCTGCAATTTTTGCTTCTTTTGCTTCAATTGAAAAAGTAACTTTAACAACTGGCTTTGTTTTTATAACTTGTTTCTTAATAGCCATAACTAATTCATTTATAGATTAATGAAGCAAAGTAAAACAATACTTTAATACCATTTACACTCCAATTCACTTTTAGTAGATTATTAAAAAGGATGCCAATTATAAAGAAGATGCATAATTAAATGCCATTATATTTTTACATCTATAATTAAGAAAACGTTTTCTTATTACATTATCTTAAAATGAGATTTCTGAATTTTAAAAATAAATTTTAACTTAAAAGCACTAATTTCGTAAAATGGATACTAATCAACATGAATTATATGAATATGCTAGGGATAGAATCAAGCAAAAAAAGCGCTTGTTTGTTCACTTCATTATTTTAGTAATCGGAAGTCTGTTTTTATTTGTAGCCAATAAATGGTTGTCTTTCCATTCTGAAACCAATTGGTGGATTTGGACAGTAACTATTTGGTTTTTTATATTTGTTTTTCACTGTATCAAAGTGTTAATCACTGATAGCTTTATGAATAAAAATTGGGAAAGAGCTCAAATTGACAAATTGATGTTAAAACAAAGCAAGAAAATCGAACAGTTAAAAAATGATTTTGAAAACTCAAAATCGATAGAATCATGATTACACTTATTGCCGCTGTTGGTGAGAATAATGAACTTGGTAAAGACAATCAACTCCTTTGGCATTTACCCGATGACTTTAAACGTTTCAAAAGCATAACTTCTGGGCACTATATTATTATGGGTAGAAAAACATTTGAAAGTTTTCCTAAACCATTACCCAATAGAACTCATGTTATAATTACAAGACAAAATAGCTATTCCTTTGAAGACTGTTTAATTGTGGATTCAATTCAAAAAGCTATTGCAGCTTGTCCAAAAGATGAAGAAAATTTTGTTATTGGTGGTGGTGAAATTTACGCTCAATCCATTGAACTTGCTGATAAAATAGACATCACAAAAGTTCATCACAGTTTTGAGGCAGATACATTTTTCCCAGCAATCGATTTTAATCATTGGAAACTAATAACAGAAGAATTTCATCCTAAAGATGAAAAACATGCTTTTGATTTTACTTTTTTAACTTACATCAGAAAATAAAAAAACACCCCTATAAGGGGTGCTTAAAACCAAAATAATGAAATTGTTTTTAAGCTTCCAATAAAATTTGGCAACTTAAAACAAAAATAATAAGCGCTAGGATTAGACCTGAGGCAATCATAATAACATTGGAAACTTTATGAGCATACATTTCATAAAATCCTTTAACTCCAAATACCACAAAAGTGCTAAAGGTAAAGTAAGTCAAAATTTCCAAAAATTTATTTAACCCAATAAACAACTGTAAATCAACAGAATTGCCTCCAATTAAGTTGATAGAATCTTTCAAAAGAAATAGTAAAAAGAATGTAACTATTAAGGAAATTAACACCCATTTTGCTTCCGACTTAATGACTCTAGTATTCATGCTATTAATTATTTTGGTTTTGATGTTACAAAGTTTCTAATAATAAACGATAAAAAAATCCCCAACAATGGGGATTTTTTGATAAAAAGCACTATATTTTTACTACAAATTTATTCTTGCTTACAAAAAACTCCATTTTTAGTCATAATTCTTCTAATCAAAATAATGATTTATATTTGCCAAAAAACAACTGATGCCTAAAAATATAAAGCCTTATAAAAATTCATCTCTAGGAAAGAAAGAACAAGTCACACAAATGTTCGATAATATCTCAGAAAGTTATGATGGATTAAACAGAGTGATATCTTTGGGAATTGATGTAAAATGGAGAAAAAAAGTAGTGAATTTAGTAGCGGCTACAAATCCAGAAACTATATTAGATATTGCTACTGGAACGGGTGATTTGGCTATAATGATGGCTACTACTTCAGCAAAAAAAATAATTGGTCTTGATCTTTCAATTGGCATGCTTGACATAGGGAAGAAAAAAATTCAAAACAAAAAACTAACTGATAAAATTGAAATGGTAGTTGGTGATAGTGAAAACATTCCCTATCCCGATAATCATTTTGATGCCATTACAGTATCCTTTGGTATCAGAAACTTTGAAACCTTAGAAAAAGGATTGGCTGAAATTTACAGGGTGTTAAAACCAAACGGCATTTTTGTAATATTGGAAACTTCAGTACCAACTAAGTTTCCTTATAAACAAGGGTATACTTTTTATACTAAAAATATTTTACCCATGGTTGGCAAACTCTTTTCAAAAGACAACAATGCTTATGGATACTTATGTGAATCGGCGGCAAACTTCCCTTTTGGTGAAACGCTAAACAATATTTTGCGAAAAGTTTCGTTTATAGATTGTGTTGCCATCCCTCAAACATTTGGAGTGGCTACTATTTACACCGCAACAAAAAAATAAATTGAATTTTTCAGTCTGTCCATGAAAAAAATTGTCCTTCTTTTATTCTTAATCTCAATACAGGTCCAAGCGCAACTTGGGAGAAGTTTGTTTACTAAAGATCCCATTATCAATTTGGAAAATTTTGACAAGCAAAGAGTCTATTGGGGTTATTTTTTAGGATTTAGTACTTTTGATTATAAAACCGATTATAAAGTCCCTGGGTATAGTATCGATGTGAGAGGTCATACTGGATTTAATGTGGGCTTGGTAGGTTGCTTAAGATTACAAGAATATGTAGAGTTGCGATTTGAACCGGGATTGTACTATGCCAGCAGAACCTTGACTTATTCTGGCTTTACTAATGATCGAGATGCCATTAGAGAAGTGAAAGCAACTTATATTGATTTTCCTTTACTATTGAAATTTTGTTCTCTTCGAACGGGAAATGTTCGCCCCTTTTTAGTGGGTGGCTTATCAACTACATTAAATCTTTCGAGTAATTCGAAATCAAAAGATGATAATTCAGAGCAAAAATTTAGAGTGAAACCTTGGACACAAAATTATCAATTAGGACTTGGAATTGATTTGTATTTTGAATATTTCAAGTTTTCACCATCCATTCGCGGGGTTTTTGGTTTCAAAGATGAGTTGATTCGGGATGAAGATCCAAACAGTCCTTGGACAGGAAACATTCAGTCATTAAAAACACGTGCTGTTTTAATCAACTTTACTTTCCATTAAAAACTTGAATTCCTTCTGAATTCACCTAAAAAGATGGCGGCAGCTGTAGCTACATTTAAGCTTTCTGTTTTTTGAATAGTTCCAAATCGTGGTATTGCTATTCTGTTTTTGATGCTTTTCTCTAGTTTAGTCGAAATGCCATTGGCCTCATTGCCCAAAACTAAAATACCTTCATTAGGTAACTTTTCATCATACACATTTGTTCCATCCATAAAAGTGCCAAATACAGGAAGTGGTGTTTTGGCAATAAATTCATTTATGTCTAAATAATTTATATTCACTCTTGCAATAGAACCCATAGTGGCTTGAACAACTTTCGGATTGTATACATCAACTGTTTCTGACGAACAAACTAATTGTGTCACGCCAAACCAATCACATAGCCTAATAATAGTCCCGAAGTTTCCAGGATCACGAATATCATCTAAGGCAACAATCAATCCCTTTTGTTCTATTTTAGACACTTTAGGCATTTGAAATAGTGCCAAACAAGAACTTGATGTACTCAACGCCGAAATCCTTTTCATTTCATCTTCTTTAATAAGTGTTCTTAGTGAAGCGGGAACATTTTCAAAAATTGTTTCGGTTACAAATAAATGTTCTAATACAAAATTTGATAGTAACAATTCCTGTATTACTTTTACACCTTCAGCTAGGAATAATTGCTGTTCCTGTCTGTGTTTTTTATGTTGAAGACTAGTTATACTTTTTATTTGGTTTTTACTAATCATAAAATACTGTACTTTTGATTTAAATATTTCGCAACACTTGAAAAATAGTATCACAAAAATATCATTATTTATTCTAACTGCACTAATTATCTTTGGTTGCGATATTACTAAAAGAGTTCCTACTGGGAAAAATCTTCTGACTAAAAACGACATCTATGTTGATGGCAAAAAAGATAATTCAGAAGATGTTTTCAATCAGTTGTATCAAAAACAAAACACTACCATTTTAGGTTACCATCTTAGATTAAATCTATACAATTTGGCCAAACCAAAATCGGACTCTTTATTCAAAGCTAAAATGATTAAATATCCGAATCGCTATTATCACAAAGCAAAGTGGTTATCAAAAAAACAAGTAAAGCGTTTAGGCGAATCTTTTTTCTACTCTGGTATTGATGATTTTTTGAGAAAAACAGGTGAAGCACCAGTTATATTAGATACTTCCAGCACCCGAAAATCTTTGCGTCGTTTAAAATCATATTACTTCAATAAAGGGTATTTTGATGTCACTACTAGCTCTAAACTAGATAGTATAGGACCAAAAAAAGTGAAATTAAAGTATGATATAGTTAATGGAAAACCTTATATTATAGACACGCTGAGCGCTCAAATTTCAAGTCATCCATTAGACTCAATTTACCAATTAAGAAAATCTAATTCCATTTTAAAAACAGGACAACAATTTGACAAATCAAAATTTGATGAAGAAAAAATCAGAATCACAGAGGATTTTAGAAATAATGGTGCTTTTCGTTTTCAGCAAAACTATGTGACTTTTGACTTAGATACTATTGTAAAAAAACACTTGGTTAACGTTGAATTATTTGTTGAAAACGAATCTATAAGAATAGAGGATAGTTTATTTTCTAAACCTTTTGAACTTTATAAAATAAGTAAAGTAAATATTTTTACGGATTATAACCCCAATATACCCAATGCAAAAATCACAGATAGCCTAACTTATAAAGATTTTACTTTGTATGGTGTAAACAAAATTAAGTACCGCCCCAAAGCCATTACTGATGGTGTATTTGTTGCTAAGGGAAATTATTATGCCGACAATAAAAACGCTTTAACTTCAAGATATTTAAGTAATTTAAAGGTTTTTAATTATCCTTTGATTCAATATATTGAAGACAAATCACAAAAAAACGGGTTAATTGCTAACGTTTTTTTACCTCCAAGAGATAAATATACTTATCACTATTCTGTTGATTTTTCGCATTCAAACATTCAAGATTTTGGTATTTCAGGAAATACTTTTCTATACATTCGAAACGTATTCAATGGCGCCGAAACTTTTGACATTGGATTCCGAGGAAATATTGGTTCCTCAAAAGATTTGGCTAATCCTAACAATACCTTTTTTAATTT
>CANJDA010000141.1 GCA_947472705.1 Flavobacteriaceae bacterium | reverse complement strand
TCTTTTTTGCGATTGATGTAGGCATTGATGGTCTCATTTTCATGATCGAATTCATTCAAAAATTCATTCAAAAACTTAAACATTCTACTAGCAGCACCCGAACCAGGTACAAACTTTTTGAGTTTTAAATTTGATTTTTTACTATCAAAATAATCGGCTTGTTGTTGGAACTCTTCTTGAGAAAGTTTTACAATTCCATCATTAATAGTCGCAGGTCTTTCCAAATAAATTTTAGGAATCCCCGATTGAAACAACAATAACTCTGTTTCAATTTTCTCTAACGAAATTCCGTGGACATTGATTTGCTCAAAGTCGGCAGGTGTTAATCGGTACTGTTGTATTAAACTATCTTGGGTTGTAAAACTCTTTTCCATTCTAAATAGCCGTAAACGGCAATAACTGTAAAAATTAAATATTGGATACTAGTAAAAGAATATCCTTTGACAAAATACATCGGAATTGAAATAATATCACCTACTATCCACAAAATCCAGCTCTCTATTTTTCTTCTAGCCATGAGCCACATCCCTACAAAAAAGATTCCAGTGACTAACGTATCCACATAAGATGTCCAATGCGTAAATTTATCAAAAAATGTGTAAACCACTATAACAAAAAGCACGGTTAAAACAAAAATGACAACAGACCATTTCTTTTCTGACAGTGTCATGCGAGATATGGGAAATGCTATTACATTATCTTTCTTACGTGTCCAGTGATACCATCCATAAACACTCATCACCACATAATAAAAATTAATCATCATATCGCCCAACAACGACCATTTCCATAGTAAGTAAGTATAAATAGCAGTGTTTATAATACCAGTTGGGAATACCCAAATATTATCTTTTTTAGCATACCAAACACTCAGCAATCCGAAAAGAATAGCTGTCAGCTCCAAAACTATTTCATGTGTTGGATAGTTTTTATATTGGGCAAAAAGAAATTCAAACATTAATCAAAGAAGTTTATATCATTTTCAAACGCCGTTCCAATCACCACCATATCGGCTCCTGCAGCATGTGCATCTTCTATTCCTTTTTGAGAACGAATACCTCCGCCAACTAGTAATGGTACTTTGATTCTATTAGCAACAGTTGCAATCATCTCCAAAGGAACCGCTTTTTGGGCACCGCTTCCTGCTTCTAGATAAATTAGTTTATTGCCGATAAACTCACCCGCTTTGGCAGTTTGCGCCACATAATCATGGTTGTTACAATCCAATGGATTAGTTTTACTCACCCGTTCTACTGCCGTTTCGCTACCACTTTCAATTAAAATATAACCTGTTGAGATTATTTCCAAATTGGTTTTTTCTAAAAGAGGAACCGCCATTACTTGTTGTTCAATCAAATAATCGGGGTTTCTTCCTGAGAGCAATTGTAAAAACAAAATGCCATCGGCTTCGGGAGAAATTTGCGATGCATTTCCCGGAAACAACAGTACTGGAAGTTTAGTTTCTTTTTTTAAAGAAATCAAGATATCATCTAAATGATTTCCATCAAACGAACTACCACCAACCAATAGGTGAGTAGCCGGCGATTGCATTATTTTTTTAGCCAAAGAAGCAACGTTTTCAATAACTACTTTATCCGGATCGATTAAAATAGCAAGCAGCTTTTGGTTTTGTTTTTTGGCCGATACAATTTGGTCATACAACATGAGTGTTGTCTTTATTTTAAGGTTTGTAAATGTAACCCTTTTTTAAAATCCAGGAAATTTTACAAAACATGATTTATATCATTTTTTATGAATGATAAGCAAGGTAGCTTTGTCCTGTTAACTTATAAAAAGCATAGTATCATGACAAAACACTCGGAGATTTTCAACAAAGTTACGTTGGCTTTGCCGCTTTGGTTATTATTGGTCAAAGTTGTTTAGGAGGAGCCGCAGCCATGTACATTCTTGAAAATGGAAACTCATTTATCCAAATGCTACAACTTTCATTCGTGGCTATTACTTGTACCATTGTTAATGTGGCTATTTTGGCTCAGCTAACTCCCAAAACTGTATTCAACATGACTATTTTTAGCGTTATACTTAGCGCTGTGGCTATAATATTAAATGTGTTTGTTATTTAACTACTTCATCCCTAAATAGTGCTAAAAGCACAAACAAACACATAATTTTCGATAAAGTCGAATACTATTTTAAAGTGTTCGACTTTATCATTGAAATGCAATTCCACCGAACATTTTTTATCGGCAATAACAAACTCGTTTTCAAAAATATGATCTTTGAAGCTAATGCCTACTTCGTTTTTAAGTTTAAAGACTGATTCTTTGATACCCCAAACCACAGTGGCTTTTAACAACTGATTGGCTTCATCTAGATTTACTAAATGTGAAACATCCATAAAACGGGGAGCAAGTTTTAGGGTTTTGTCTTTCAAGATTTCTAAATCGGCACCCACATTTTCATCGCTTAACACAATTACCGAAAAGGCATGCGAATGCGAAATAGAAATATGCTTACCATCTTTCAAATGGGGTTTTCCAAATTCGTCATAATACAAATCCAAATCGGTGTAGCCTCTTTCCATCAGCAGGCGTCTTACACTCATAAAGCCTTTTTGATGGCTTTCCGATTTCATCCCTTCTAGGCGAGTTAAAGATTCCTCTTTTAACACTACAGTACTAAAAAGTTCATCGAAACTCTCGGTGATTTTCCATACCAATAATTCGGTATTGTCTTTTAAAGAGTTGATTTTTAGTAGTGGCATGGGTAATTTGGAATTATCTGTTTGTTTTTCAGAAAATTAAGAGGCTAAACAATTCACAAAAAAGTAAAAAACCTTTTTTTAATTCTTTCCTATTATGTAGCTTTGCAAAAAATTTTAGCTAATATAAATATTTTATAGATGAGTACACAAACTTTACCATTTGTAGCTTACAAAGTTAAGGACATTAACTTGGCAGCTTGGGGAAGAAAAGAAATTGAACTAGCGGAAGCTGAAATGCCAGGATTAATGGCACTTCGTGCAGAATATGGTGCTAGCCAACCGTTAAAAGGAGCCCGTATCGCAGGATGTCTACACATGACAATCCAAACGGCGGTCCTTATTGAAACCTTAATTGCTCTTGGAGCCGAAGTTACTTGGTCATCATGTAACATTTTCTCAACTCAAGATCAAGCGGCTGCGGCTATTGCTGCTGCAGGTATCCAAGTATATGCTTGGAAAGGTTTGGATGAAGAATCTTTTGACTGGTGTATTGAGCAAACCTTATTCTTTGGTGAAGACAGAAAACCATTGAATATGATTTTGGATGATGGTGGTGATTTGACTAATATGGTATTCGACCGTTACCCAGAATTGATTCCAGGTATCAAAGGATTATCAGAAGAAACGACTACAGGTGTTCACCGTTTGTATGAAAGAATGAAAAACGGAACCTTATTCATGCCAGCTATCAACGTAAATGACTCGGTTACTAAATCTAAATTTGATAACAAATACGGTTGTAAAGAATCAGCTGTAGATGCTATCAGAAGAGCTACCGATGTAATGTTGGCAGGTAAAAGAGTTGTAGTTTGTGGTTATGGTGACGTAGGTAAAGGTACTGCTGCTTCTTTCAGAGGTGCAGGTTCTATCGTTACAGTTACCGAAATCGATCCAATCTGTGCTTTACAAGCGGCTATGGACGGTTTTGAAGTAAAAAGATTAAACACTGTAGTAGGAAATGCTGATATCATCATCACAACTACTGGAAATAAAGACATTGTAATGGGTAGCCATTTTGAGCAAATGAAAGACAAAACGATCGTTTGTAACATTGGTCACTTTGATAACGAAATCGACATGGCATGGTTAAACAAAAACCACGGTGCGTCTAAAGTAGAAATCAAACCACAAGTAGACAAATATACTATTGCTGGAAAAGATATTCTTATCTTGGCGGAAGGTCGTTTGGTAAACTTAGGATGTGCAACAGGACACCCAAGTTTTGTAATGAGTAATTCATTCACGAACCAAACTTTGGCTCAATTAGAATTGTGGAATAACAGTGCGGCATATAAAAACGAAGTGTATATGTTACCAAAACATTTAGATGAAAAAGTAGCAGCTTTACACTTGGCTAAGTTAGGTGTTGAATTGGAGACCTTAAATAACGAGCAAGCAGCTTATATTGGTGTTGCTGTTGAAGGGCCATACAAACCAGAGTATTACAGATACTAATCTTTAGTCTGTCATTCCCGCTAAGGCGGGAATCTAATATAGAAACCCTCACTGAAAAGTGGGGGTTATTTTTTTATAATCTTTTTGTACATTGGCTACAAGAAACCCAAAACATGAAACGATTCATAAGCCTTTTTTTTATCCTGATAACAACCTCTTTTTTTGCTCAAAAAACCTTTAAGGTGATAGCGAAAAGTGAAGACACCGATTTATTTAAGGGCAACATCAACGGCAGTCCGATTACTTTATTTTTAAAAAATGGCGATATCATAGACTGTGATAGCGAGGATACCTATATTGAAGGCTGGTACTATTATGACAAATAAAAAAATAAAGATTCCGCTAAGTGGCTTTTCAAACGATTGTGATATGAAACTTTATAACTATGGCAAGCATAATGCTGCTACAGTAAAAAACATCAAAGACAAAGAAACCTCTACCACTCTTGATAGCTTATTTGAAAACTCTAGTTACAAAGAAGCACTACGATTTGACCGATGCCGCTATGATAATTCTAAAACTACCCACTGGATAGGGAGCTTTCAAATGGGAATTAAAAAAGCACCCATTCAATTGAATACTGATAACATTTCCGTAGGCAGAGAATTTGAATACTTTAAACTTCCTAATGGCAAAACAATTGATTTATTAAAAGCCTTTCCGGGGTATGGAGGCAATAGTTTTGTTAGTGTTCACCAAGATGCCAATGAAAAAAGGGTTGTTTTTTCTTTTGAAAGCATTTCCAATCACAATGCCTGTGGCAGATGTGGTGCAAGTGAAGGCGAAAAAGGTTATAGGATCATCTACTTCGATAAAAACTGGAATATAAAGAACAAAGGAGAATTTTTAACAGAGAGTTGTATGGAAGATTTGTACAACACCACAATCATAAAAAAAACAAAAGCCCTAGTAAAATATGCTGTTAAGGATTATAACGAAAAACTCCTCTACTACTTAACCATTGATAAAGGAAATTCTATAATAACGCAGACTAAATAAAATAAATGTTTATAAAAAACAAAAAACCCGCTCATTACTGAACGGGTTTTATATTTTGATAAGAGTGGTTCTTATGCCTCGAATGGAAGGATAGAAACAAATGACTTGTCATCTCCTTTTTTCTGGAATTTAACAATCCCGTCAACCTTTGCATGTAAAGTATGATCTTTACCCATGTAAACGTTTTCTCCAGGGTTGTGTTTAGAACCTCTTTGTCTAACGATGATATTACCAGCAATGGCAGCTTGTCCTCCGTAAATCTTAACGCCTAAACGTTTCGATTCTGATTCTCTACCATTCTTAGAACTACCGACACCTTTCTTGTGAGCCATGACGTATAAGTTTTAAATGTTAATTGTTTTCTTCTGTTGCAGGAGTTTCTACATCAGCTTTTTTTGCCTTTGGAGCTTTTGGTGCTTTTGGCTCTGCTGTTTCTTTCTCTGCTTTTGGTTCTGTAGCTTTCTCAGCTTTTACCGCTTTTTTACCGCCGGTTGCGCTGATACCTTCAATTACAATTTGAGTAAGATACTGACGGTGTCCGTTTCTCTTT
>CANJDA010000140.1 GCA_947472705.1 Flavobacteriaceae bacterium | reverse complement strand
TATTAAAGATACCATCAAAGGATTTAATATGATTATTGATGGTGAATTAGACCATTTGCCAGAAGCCGCTTTCAACCTTAAAGGAACTATTGAAGACGCTATCGAAGCTGGTCAAAAAATGTTAGCGGAAGCTTAATATAGTTATAAGTTATGAGTTATGAGTTTTTACTCTATTCATAACTCATAATTCATAATTCATAACTCATAAAATTATGATTTTAGAAATAGTATCACCAGAAGCTACATTATTCAAAGGCGAAGTTACTTCGGTTTCTTTACCAGGAGTGAATGGTTCGTTTCAAATTTTGAACAACCACGCGCCGATAGTTTCTATTTTAAAACATGGTGTCGTTAAAATTGAAGCGGCAAGTTTTAATATTCATAAAGAAGTGGTTGATAAATTTACCAAGGTGAATGAGCAAAACTATCTTTTGGAAATCAATTCAGGAACTATTGAAATGAAAGACAACAAAGTAATTGTATTAGCAGACTAATACAATTCTAAAAAATAAAAAAGCCCAACAATTATTGTTGGGCTTTTTTTATTTCACTTTTTTTAGTGATTTAATTACTAATGAAGCTAACACATAAGCTTCTATAGCAAGTCCAAGTATTAATACATATTTTGAAAAATCAAAATGATTAATTTTTAACAAAGCGCCAGTAATTACTAGTACCATTCCAAGCACTAAAAGGATGAGTTCTTTTTTCATAAGTGTTTTATTTTATTTCGTTTACAAATTCTAATATATCTCCGGGTTGGCATTCTAATATTTCACAGATAGCTTCCAAAGTTGAAAACCGAACCGCTTTGGCTTTTCCTGTTTTTAGTATAGAAAGATTTGCAGTTGTAATGCCAATCTTTTCTGCCAATTCATTGGAACGCATTTTGCGTTTGGCCAACATCACGTCAAGATTTAAAATTATAGGCATAATTTATATGGTTAATTCGTTTTCTTCTTTCAACTTTTTGGCAATTTTAAATACTTCACTTATAACCATGAAAAATAATCCCAAACAAATTGACAAAATAAAAGAATCATAACTGCCAAAATCAAGAGTCAAGCCCATATGATTCCTTTTTACCATATTGAAAAAAAATAAGGTTAGATTGCTAATCAATGAAGAAGCAATAATCAATTTCCCTATTAAGTTAAAATAACGAATTACCTCTTCGTTAAAAATATCTCTATTTTGAAAGTAGGTCACCACTTTCCTAAGAAGATATACGCTGTAAACAAATAGTAGACCCCCTATCAAAGTAAACGCTACCACTAGTTTAGAAAACGTATCGTTTATATTAATTTCGACTCCTTTTATTTTGACGGGTAAACCATCACTTCCATTAATCAGAAAAAATGGGACCATAATAGCAATGCCTATCAAGCTTATTATTGAAAGAATCCAAAATATATCCAATAGGTTTTTTAAAAGTTGTAATTTTCTCATGGAAAATGGCGTTTAGTTTCAGCAAATATAAAATAATTATTGATAAACAATAATAAATATATAAAAAACAATAATTAATTTAAGAATGAATCCTAATTCGTTCCTTATATTTGCAGTGATGAAACTCCCAAAGTCACTTCAGGAAAAACTCCAACAACGAAAAGCGGCTAACGCTTTGCGAAAGTTGCCTGTTGCAAATAGCTTAGTGGATTTTGCTTCCAATGATTACATCGGTTTTGCCCAAAACGAAACTATTTTTAACGAAGCCCATCAGTTTTTGGTTGACCACAATATAAAAATAAATGGCGCCACTGGTTCTCGACTGCTTTCTGGAAATCATGAATTATATCAAAAAACGGAACAATTTATAGCCAACTTCCACCAAAGCGAAACAGCATTAATTTTCAACTCTGGATATGACGCCAATATTGGCTTCTTTAGTTCTGTGCCTCAACGCACTGATGTGATTTTGTTTGACGAATTGTGTCATGCTTCCATCCGCGACGGCATTCAAATGAGTCATGCCAAGAGTTATAAGTTTCCGCATAATGATTTGGAAGCATTAGAAAAATTACTTCAAAAATTCAACACAACCACTATTTACATTGTGACCGAAAGTGTCTTTTCCATGGATGGTGATTCTCCAAATTTGGAAGAATTGGTTCGTATTACAGAAAAACACCACGCTTATTTGGTCATAGATGAAGCACATTCCTTAGGAGTTTTTGGTGAAAAAGGGGAAGGCCTATTGCAAAATTTAAATTTACATGATAAAGTCTTTGCCCGAATCATGACTTTCGGAAAAGGACTAGGTTGCCATGGTGCCGCTATTTTAGGAAGCCAGGAATTGAAATCATATCTGGTTAATTTTGCTCGTAGTTTTATTTATACCACAGGGCTTTCCCCTCATTCAGTTGCTACAATTTTTGTGGCCTATCAACATTTGACTGCAGATGAGAAAGCGCTTATAACACTTAAAAATAATATTGTTTACTTCAATCAAGAGAAGTTACGATTGGGATTAAAACCGTTATTTGTATATAGCAAATCAGCCATACAATGCGCTATCATACCAGGTAATTCAACCGTGAAAGACATCGCAAGTCAACTCCAACAAAAAGGCTTTGATGTCAAACCTATATTATCTCCAACAGTTCCCGAAGGACAAGAACGTCTTCGCTTTTGCTTACACAGTTATAATTCTGAAACCGAAATCTCAAATGTCTTGGAATTGTTAAGTACTTTTGTTTTTTAAATTATGAAAAGAGAAAAATTTCAATTACTCAGACGGTTTCAATATTCAAGCGAAGCAATGATTTACTCTGGTAAATTAGAAAGTCAGGGCATAGAAGTTTTTTTGAGGGATAGCAATACTATCGATTCTAATCCTTTATACAGTAATGCTGTTGGAGGCGTTAAGTTGTTTGTAAAAACAGAAAACTATGAGAAGGCTAATGCAATTTTAAGCGAAATAAGCAACTATTCATTTGAAGATAATAATGAATTAATCAAATGTCCAAAATGTGGTGAAGAACAAATAAATATGGTTACTTCAATTAAAAACTGGAGGTCCTTATTGTCTTTTGCGTTTTCTGTTTTAGTAATTCTTATACCTTTTCATTCGAAATATTTATACAAATGTAAAAACTGTAAAACTGAATTCAATTAAATGAAACTATTCATCACAGGTATAGGCACTGATGTTGGCAAAACTGTTGCCTCTGCCATAGTAACCCAAGCCTTAGAAGCCGATTATTGGAAACCCATTCAGGCTGGTGATTTAGATTATAGTGATACGCATAAAGTTAAATCGCAAATCGCAAATATTAAATCTCAATTTCACCCAAATGCCTATGCATTGAACACTCCAGCTAGTCCACATTTGGCCGCTGAGTTGGACGGGATTTCCATCGATTTAAAAAAAATAGTTGAACCCAAAACGGAAAACCATTTAGTAATAGAAGGAGCCGGTGGTGTTTTTGTTCCGTTGAATGATAAAGACTGTGTTATCGACTTAATACAAAAAGAATATAAAGTCATAGTGGTTTCGCGCCATTATTTGGGCAGCATCAATCATACCTTGCTGACTGTTGAAGCGTTACAAAATAGAAAAATTAAAATCGCAGGCATCATTTTCTCTGGGGATGAAAACAACCCTACCGAAACCATTATACTTAACAAAACCGGCGTTAAATTCATCGGCAGGATTGACAACGAACCTTATTTTGACGCTAATGTGATTTCTTACTATGCTGATAAATTCAGAGACAATCTCTTAAATTTGTAGAGATGAAAGATAAAAGACGGATAGATAATAGACATTTTATCCACAGTCATCTTTCATCTTTTAATCAATTATATAAAAAAATGAATCTTTCGGAAAGAGACAAACTATACAATTGGCATCCTTATACTCAGCATAAAACCATTGGGTTGCTTCCAGCTATTGTTAAAGGAGAAGGAGCTTTGCTTTGGGATGAAAATGGGAAGGAGTACATTGACGCCATCGCTTCTTGGTGGGTGAATCCTTTTGGGCATTCCAATAAAATCATTGCCGATGCCATATACCAACAGCTTACCACTTTGGAACATGTTTTATTTGGCGGTTTTACACACAATAAAGCCGTAGCATTGTCTGAAAAACTGATGACCATTTTACCTAAAAATCAAAAGAAAATCTTTTATTCTGATAATGGTTCAACAGCGGTTGAAATTGCATTAAAAACAGCGTTACAGTTTTTTTATAATAAAGGCGAAAAGCGAACAAAAATCATTGCTTTTGAAGACGCCTTTCATGGTGATACTTTTGGTGCTATGGCTTCAAGTGGTATTACTTTTTTTACAGAAGCCTTTAAAGGTTCCTTACTAGAAGTAGTTCGGATTCCTGTGCCGACTGCAGGGAATGAAGCGCGGAGTTTGAAAGCCTTAGAAGATTTGGTTGCCACCAAAGAATATGCCGCTTTTATCTTTGAACCATTGGTACAAGGTGCAGCCGGAATGGTAATGTATGAAGCCAATGTTTTGGATAAAATGATTGCCATTTGCCAAAAAAACCAAGTGTTTACCATTGCCGATGAAGTGATGACAGGTTTTGGAAAAACAGGAAAAACTTTTGCTACCGATCATTTAGCCAACAAACCAGATATGATGTGCTTGTCCAAAGCGCTAACTGGCGGAACGATTCCTATGGCCATTACGACTTTCACTCAAGAAGTATTTGATGGTTTTTATAACGATGATGTTAATAAAGCCTTGTTTCATGGGCACACTTTTACAGCAAATCCAACAGGTTGTGCGGCGGCTTTAGCAAGTATTGATTTGTTGCTAACGGATGAAATGCAAAACAATATTGCCCGAATTCATGCGAAACATTTAGCTTTCGAAACCAAAATAAAAGCACATTCCAAAGTAAAAACTACAAGAGTCCTCGGGGTAATTTTCGCTTTGGAAATTAAAACCGATACTACTGAAAGTTACTACGGAAATATGCGAAATAAACTCTACAATTTCTTTATTGAAAATGGTGTAATTCTTCGTCCCGTGGGCAATATCGTTTACATTTTGCCTCCTTATATTATTTCAGATGACCAACTGGAAAAAGTCTACTCAATCGTAGAAAAAGCCGTTGAGATGATTTAATTTTGCACGATTATAAAATTTCACTTTGAAAACCAAAATTGCCATAACTTCTCTAGCTTCCATATCCCCTTTAGGAAATACTCCTGAGGAGATTTGGGCCAATTATCTTTCGCCAAAAACGTTGATTACCAAAAAGGAGTTTAATGGAACAGAGCAGTTTGTTGCAATGATTCCGTTTGAAATTAGAAAGCAACTTGACGAATTGCGAAAAGAAGATGTTAAGTACAAAGCCTTAGATGAAACGGTATTAATGGCTCTACTAACTTCGCGCAAAGCCATTGCTAATGCAGGTTGGCAACAAGGAGATGATTTTGGAGTAAATATTGGTTCTTCGCGTGGTGCAACACAATTATTTGAAAAATACCATACCGAATTTTTAGAAACAGGAAAGACTGCAACCTTAACTTCTCCAACCACAACTTTAGGAAATATCGCTTCATGGGTGGCACATGATTTGAAAAGTCAAGGCCCCGAAATATCGCATTCAATTACCTGTTCAACAGCGTTACACGCCATTTTAAATGCATCGGCTTGGCTACAATCGGGCATGGCAACTAAGTTTTTGGTGGGTGGCAGTGAAGCACCGTTAACCGCTTTTACCTTGGCACAAATGCAGGCTTTAAAAATTTATGCCAAAGAAGATCAGGAATAT
>CANJDA010000139.1 GCA_947472705.1 Flavobacteriaceae bacterium | reverse complement strand
ATGAAAAATACCCTGTAGATAAAGCTAAAGGGACTGCAAAAAAATACAATGAATTATGATTAACGCACCCGTTAAGATTGATATTATTCGCTTTGATTTTACTCCCGATTTAATTCGTCATCCAGAATTAGAAAACTTACACTATGCCAAAGAATTGTGGCCTGTGGTTTACATTATTACCGACGGAAAAGTTAAACAAGCTTATATTGGAGAAACTACAGACACTTTTAACCGTATGGCTACCCACCTTAAAAACGGAGATAAAAACAAATTGTCTGAAGTGCATATCGTTACCAGCAATACGTTCAATAAATCGGCAACATTAGATATTGAATCTAACCTTATTAGGTATTTTTCGGGTGATGGAAAGTACAAGTTATTGAACGGGAATGTTGGTTTAGCGAATCATAATTACTACCAAAAGCCACAATACTGGGAGATTTTTAAAACGATATGGGACCAATTGCGAGCTAAAGGTGTTGCGCAACACTCACTTGACCATATAGACAATTCAGACTTATTCAAATACTCACCTTACAAGTCACTTTCTTTGGATCAACGCCGAAGTTTAATGACCATTATGCAACACCTTCTCAATGACACTACACACAGCATAATTATGGAAGGCGGTGCTGGAACAGGCAAGAGTATAATGGCGGTGTTTTTAATTAAATTGATTTGTACTGACAATGAAGATTTCAATTTCAAGGAATTTGGTGAAGAAGAGCAACAATTCTTGGATTTGATTGTTCGCCTCAAGATAAAATATAACAAACCAAAAGTAGCATTAGTAGTCCCTATGGGCTCATTTCGTAAAACGCTACAAAAAGTATTCAAAAACATTACCGGTTTGAATCCTAGAATGGTTATTGGTCCTTCGGATGTGTTTAAGGAAGATTACGATATCATATTAATAGATGAATCTCATCGTTTACGCCGAAGGGTAAATCTTGGTCCTTATTTCAAAATTTTTGATGAAGTTTGCGACTATTTAGGATTAGATAAAAACGAAACACACGAGTTAGATTGGATGGAACGCACCCGAGCCAAGTGTATTTTCTTTTATGATGAAAACCAATCCATTAAACCCTCTGATGTTTTACAGGAGGAATTCACACGCATGAAGCAACTTCCAAATACGGTAGTGGAGCAATTAAAATCACAGTTTCGTGTGAATGGTGGTAATGGCTATGTTGACTACATCAAAAAGTTATTAAACTGTACACTCTCTGACACCCAACCCAAGTATGCCTCCAAAGATTACGAATTTGTATTGTTTCAAAACATTGAACATTTCCTTCACGAATTGAAATTACGAGAACAAGAAAACGGTTTGTCCCGCATGATTGCAGGATATTCTTGGGAATGGGTTTCCAAAAATGATAAAAAGGCTTATGACATTGAAATAGAAAATGTGAAATTACGTTGGAACGGTACAAACATCGATTGGATTAATACAGAAAACGCCATTGAAGAAGTGGGCTGCATTCATACCACACAAGGGTATGATTTGAATTATGCAGGAATTATTTTTGGGCATGAGATTACCTATAATCCGGCAACATATCAAATTGAAATTATTCGTGCAAATTATCGCGATAAAGCAGGGAGAAACACAATTACTGATCCAGAAGTCTTAAAAAATTTCATTCTCAACATATACAAAACCATATTGTTACGTGGAATTAAAGGCACCTATGTGTATGCTTGCGACCCTAATTTGAGAGCATATCTATCACAGCATATTGCCATGTTTGAAAATAGCGTACCGAGTTCTCACTTTACTGAAAATGAAGAAATACTCCCTTTTGCAAATGCCATACCCTTGTATGATTTGAAAGCAGCAGCAGGAGGTTTTAGTGAAGAACAGCAACCCAACGTACTTGAATGGCTGAAGATTCCTTCACACCTTACTCCCTCTGAAGATTTATATGCTTGTAAAGTGGTAGGTGAATCGATGAATAAAATCATCCCAAATGGTTCCACTGCATTGTTTAGAAAATATCAGTACGGCTCACGAGACGGGAAGATTGTGATGGTACAATCCTCAAATATTCAAGATTCTGAATCTGGAGCTAGTTATACCGTAAAGGAATACGAAAGTAAAAAAATGATACGCGAAGGTACCTGGCAACATGAGTATATTCTCTTGAAACCCAAGTCTTACGATGCCACCTTTGAACCTATTTTACTTCGCAAAGACGAGCTGACTGATTTTAAAGTTATTGGGATTTTTGAGGGGGTTTTGGATTAGCAAATAATAGCTATATTAGTTGTTACCAACGTTAACCCCCCGCTCCCGCGCGAATCCTTTCGCGTGGTAAGTTAATTTAATGAAATAGGATTTTTACAAAGTATGCACCGCTATGGCGCGAATAGAGCGAAGCTAATGGAATAGTAATCCTTTCGTGTGGTTTTACCAAGTCATTTTGTACTTGAAATAATTAGTGCTAAATTTAGCCTGATTTAACTAATACAAACTAAAGGCGGAAGCTTTGGGGCTCTGCAATAAGAAACTATGGAGGAACCTATTAAAAAGAAAAACAACGGTTGTTTGTTTTCCATAATCATGATAGTTCTCATTGGTTTTGTCATTTTTTCGAGCAAAGACAATGATTCAAGTTCGAACAACAGCTATGTAAAACCCTATCATACTAGAACAGGTAAATTTGTAAAAGGACATGTTAGAAAATCAGTTAGTACCAGTCCAAATGCATTAAAAAAAAGAAATTATAGCAAAGGGTATTATTACCGCAATAAATACCGTTATCGTAAAACCAAAAAAGATTAATTATGAAATTCGGTTTTAGAGTTCCATCTATCACTAAGCGAATAGCGGCACGCACATCGCCTGCACGATTTGTTCGTCAAAATATGGGGTTAAAAGCACCACGAGGAATGGGCTGGGTTACTAATCCGAAACGGTTTATGTACAACAAAGTCTATAACAAAACATCTCGGGGTTGTTTGCTGAGTTTTATTTTTATTATGGCTGTCCCGCTGACGGCTGTAGTTTGGTGGTTGATGGGGTAAAGCTTCTCGATATAATTTTTTAAAACTAAGAACTAGCGTTCTCACTTTAAAAAATCACTCGGAGAGACGGCACTGTATACGTCAGTTCTAGCGGTTTTATAATGCAACTTCATGGTACTATAATGATGCTCTTAGGTATTCCATCATAAATACGTTATTATCCCATTGGTTGCTCAGCGGGTGTTGGGTATAGGGGGCGGTTGGCATATAGGGTACGGGACCAAATTCGGGGCTGATGGTAAAAAGAGAGTGCCCTGCTGCCTTTTTAATCGTGATTATTTGTTGCCACCAAAACAAGAACTTTTCCAGATGTGCTTGCCATTCGGGTGCTTTGGGGTCATTAACTTGAGGCCCTTGTTCAAATCCTACACGCGCATGGATATGGGATACCTGAGGCAGGATGCGACTGATTATGTCTTCCTGTCCTTCAAGCATACTTTCGGAGACGGTACAAAAATGAGAGAAGTCGCCCACCAGTTCTATTTGAGGAAATTTATCTAAATACCGAAGTAGTGAAGCAGCATGAAAAGAAAAGCGTCCTCTATGAGTTTCATGAAGAATTCGAACGCCGTTCTTAGCAGAGAAATTCATAGCGGCATCAATAATTTTGCAGTTATCATCAAAAGAAAAATAATCCCTCCCGGTGTGTGAATTAATGAATAAAGGGTTAAGGGCTGCTAGTTTGGTAAAATTGGCTTCCATTACTTGAATATGCCCAGCTACCGTATCCTCTTTGGGAAAAGGAAGCTGTAGGGTAATGAAATAGAAATCGGGGTTTTGCTTTCTAATGTTTTCTATGGCCAATAGAAACGCATCGGTTATAGTATCAGGTGGCGTAAGAAATAATTCGGCTCCTTGAAAGCCCGCTGCCGTTATATTGGTAATAAACTGTGAGGGCGATAGGTGTTCGCTACCCCAATACGTACAGGAATATTTTGTCTGCATTGGTGCTTATTAAAATCCTTTAACTTGACTCCTATCTCTCTGCAACCAGTTTTCCTTGGGGTATCTTGCCTTACTATCAATGGTATGAATAGAATAGGCTTGACGCGATTTACCGCTGGTATTGGGTAAACTGTAATGAGGCAATAAGCCGTGCAGTACTATACAAGTGCCTTTTTTAACTTCAAGGGGAATCATCCCTTCCATAGAAAGCGGTTCTTCATCAAATACCTGCATTTCGGTACCTCCTCCTGATGGTTTTCTTTTAAACCAAGAACGTAAGCTGGTGTTATGCCCTCCAGGTTTTGCCCATAAACAACCGTTCTCAATAGTTGCATCTTCTAGGGCAAACCAAAAGCCAATGCAGGTATCGGGTTCTGTATACAAAAATGTTGAATCCTGGTGCACATCTACCACCCCTCCTATTTTGGCATGTTTTAAAATGAGCATGCTTTGGATGATTAGATAGTCATCGAGTTTTAATTGGGACGCTAATTCCTTTAGCTGAGGAGAACGAGAGAACTTTTCGAAAACAGGATCAAGATCATGCAAGGCATGACCTATTTTATTTAGGGAATGAAAAAGGTCATTTTTAAGTTTACCCTGGGCGTCAAAGGCGTCTTTTTCAAAGAAATAACAAATAGCATCGCCTGAATTGAGGAAATAGTCATCAGAGGTGCGTGTTTGCTCATTGGTTTGAAAAACAGAAGGATGGCCATCAAAATTATAACTATTCGAAAGTTCTTCCCCTCTTTTCATTACCTCATCGCATTGATCGGCAGTATAAAAATCATTTAGAACGAGATAGCCGTCTTTATTGAATTGATCGTGTAAAGTCATGTAATACTAATTTAAAAAACTGTTTAAAGCAATACATTAGCTTATACACAGTCGTTAAAAATACAATAAAAAATAATAGTTGTTATTTATTGTTGTTGAAGTTTTTAAAAAGGTTACTCAATAAATCCTAACAAGTGGGGGCACTTAAAGTGATGAATTAGTTGCTTTTCGTTTTAAAGATAGCCATCATTTGGCTGGCTTTTTCGGGTTGGTTGATGGCTTCTAAGGATTTGGCGTAGCGGTAGTAGTAAATGGTATCAAAGTCGGTGGTGATTTCAAATAATTGGCCATACCATTTGGCGGCGGCTACTAATTCATCATTAAAAAAATGACGGTCACCCACCTTTTTTAACATGTCTACTGATTTGAACCCTTTATCCAAAACCCTTTCGTAGGTTTCAATGATATCGATGTTGACATAATTTTCTTTTTTCTTAGGAACCACTTTGGCGGCCTCAGTTTGTGAGGCAACTACTGGTTTGGTTGCTAGTGCTTCCTTTTTGGTAATTTCTTCTTTAACCACTTCCGTTATAGCGGCTTCTATCTTAGCGGCCTCTATTTTTGCTTTTTCTTTTTTGGCGGCTTCTTCTTTAGCGGATAACTCCTTGGCTGTAGGTTCTTTGGCAATCTCTATTTTTGAGGGTTGTGTGTTGGCCGGTATAACAGCAGTAGCAATAGGTGTTACTGATTCAATTATAGGTGTAGTAGGTTTTATTGCTTTTCTTCTGATGTATTTTGGGGTAATAATTCGCGTATTATTGGGTCCTAAATCATTGGTGTTGATCATGTTTAAACTACTCACATCATAAGAAGTAATACTACTTCCTACCTGTTTTTTTATAGTTTCTACTACATGGTAAGAGACGATGGTAAGATCGTCGGAATCGGTAGAGTTATTGTCCGACGGAAGATTTGTCATGGATTGCTCTTTCTCTT
>CANJDA010000138.1 GCA_947472705.1 Flavobacteriaceae bacterium | reverse complement strand
CTCCACCATTTAGTTTTACAGTTGAGCCTACTTCAATATACATACTTAAAGTGTTGGTGGTTGAAGCACTTCCTTTTGCTAATGTTTTTACATAACCTGTGGTCAAATCGGCACTGTAAAATGATCCTGAAACGACATGGTTTTTTAAAACTTCTGTTAATAATGGTAACGGTACAGCATTGATGTCTGCAAATCCATTTGCGCTTAAGAAAGCTTCAAACTTGTCATTGGTAGGAGCAAATACTGTAAAGTCTCCAGGACTATCAAAAGTAGCTGTTAATCCGGCTCTGTTTAGCGCTTGTACCAAGATGCTTAAATTAGCATTAGATGAAGCAATTTCCGCAATTGTTTGTAGTTGATTTGAATTGTTGTCATCTTTACTGCAGGATAACATTGCCAATGCTATACAAGCAATTGACATTTTTTTAATTAGATTTTTCATAGTTAATTTGTTTAATGTTTTAGCAAAACTATGAAACAATGTTTAATAAAAATCAGAAAAGAATAAACAAAACTAAAATTTATAATTATTTTAACATTTTTGTTTAAGTATTGTAAATTGCAACAAAACAGTGATTTACATAAAAAATAAGCGCTTTTATTAGTTTTGTCTTGTTAAGTTGGTTTATAAAAGTTAAACAAAAATGATATTTGGATTTAGAATATTTTTAACAATCTGGGTATACTAAAAAAACACAATCTACATTTTAAAAACTTTAAATTTGCAACAAAACACTAAATAGAAAAACGTAAGTTAGATAAGTAGTAAAAATAAAAAGGCTCCCAATTATGGGAGCCTTTTTTATAATATTTAAGCTTTATTAATTTAATATTGATAAAGGTAGTAAGATAGTATCAACTGGATGGACAATTCCGTTTGAACATTTAACATCTCTTGCAATTATAGTAGATGTTATACTAGCAGGTGGATCATTTGTGTCAAATGGATCTACAGCATTAATTGAAATTACATTATCATTTGGTAATAAAGGGTCTGGTACTGAAATGCCTATTTTAAAAGATTGACCTTCTAAAGTTGTTACATCCATACCGTCAGTTAAATCAGTACTAAGTGCTCTTGAAGACAACACATGGAATTTTAAGACTTTAGCTAATACGCCAGGATTTGCTATTTCATAATCAGCAGCTGATATTCCTCCTAAAACACTTGCAAAAGCATCATTGTTTGGCATAAATACGGTATAATCACCAGGACTATCTAATGTAGAAGTTAAACCAGCAGCTTCTACAGCTTCAACAAAACTACTCATCTCTGGGGTTGCTTTTGCTATTTCAAGTATTGAAACAGGCTTTAATGATTTTTCTTCATCAGGCGAAGAACATGAAAATGCAACAAAGGCTATTGCTACTATGGCAATTTTTGTAATTAAATTTTTCATTTATAGTAAGGTTTAATTTTTTCCAAATATAAAAAATATTCAATTAAATTAACAACTAATTCTAGTAAAGAGTTAAAGTATTTTGTTGATTAGTAACAAAAGTGCATTACTTTGGACTAATTAATGAGGAAATTGAACCTAAATTCATTTAATATAGTAAGAAAGTTTTTTACTTTTGACACAAATTAAGTATACTAAAAACGAATATTTTTCGTTATACTAAAAATAATAAATCATGAAGCACATTCTAATTTTTCTTTTAATTTCTAGCGTTTCTTTCGCACAAGAATTTAATAAATTGGATGAAAATGGATTGAAACAAGGTTTGTGGAAAGGGATCTATGAAGAATCCAAAAGACCAAGATACGAAGGTGTTTTTGATCACGGAAAAGAAGTAGGGACATTCAAGTTTTTTGATGATACTAAAACAGGAACTGTAATTGCTACAAGAGAATTTAATGCCAAAGACAATTCATGTTATACCATTTTTTACAATCAAAAAAATAATAAAGTAAGTGAGGGAAAAGTAGTCAATAAAAAATTTGAAGGCGAATGGAAATATTACCATGAAGATTCTCCAACGATAATGACTTTAGAAAATTATGTTGATGGTAAGTTAAATGGAATAAGAAAAGTATTTTATCAAAGTGGAAAAATTGCCGAAGAAACCATATATAAAAGTGGCATAAAAGAAGGACCATATAAACGCTATACTGAAAACGGAGTAATAATGGAAGAGACCATTTATAAAAATGGAGATTATGATGGAAAAGCTATTTTTAGAGAATCAGATGGACAATTAGCAGGACAAGGGTTATATAAAAATGGTAAGAAAGTGGGCATGTGGAAAATTCTTGAAAAAGGAAAATTAAAAGATGTCAACATGAACAATCAAGGCAAGAAATTCCAAAAAAGAGTTAAACCGCTAGAGGAATAATAAATAAAGAGTAATTTTGCAGCAAATTTTTGCTATAAAATGAAAAGAGTAGTTGTAGGACTTTCAGGCGGAGTTGATTCGAGTGTTGCCGCTTATTTGTTAAAAGAACAAGGCTATGAAGTCATTGGTCTTTTTATGAAAAATTGGCACGATGATTCGGTTACCATTTCTAATGAATGTCCATGGCTCGAAGACAGTAACGACGCACTTCTTGTTGCTGAAAAATTGGGGATACCTTTCCAAACAGTTGATTTAAGCGAACAATATAAAGAAAAAATCGTTGACTATATGTTCAACGAATACGAGCAGGGGAGAACTCCAAATCCTGATGTATTGTGCAACCGCGAAATCAAGTTTGATGTTTTCATGAAAATTGCTTTAAGTCTTGGTGCCGATTATGTGGCAACAGGTCACTATTGCCGAAAAGGTGAAATTGAGGTGAATGGTAAACCAGTTTTTCAGCTTTTGGCAGGTAAAGACGGAAACAAAGACCAATCCTATTTTTTATGTCAATTATCGCAAGAACAATTGGCTAAATCCTTATTTCCAATTGGGGAATTGACCAAACCAGAAGTTCGTGAAATAGCAATGCAACTCGATTTAGTCACAGCCGAAAAGAAAGATTCGCAAGGATTGTGCTTTATTGGTAAAGTGCGTTTGCCTGAATTTTTGCAACAACAATTACAACCCAAAGAAGGTTTGATTTATGAAATCAATGCTGATAGTTCATTATATAGTCATGAGCAACCAACTTTTAATTCTATAGAAGAGCAATTATTATTTGAATCTAAAGGTATAATATATTCCCCTGAAAACGGAAAAATTGTTGGCAAACATCAAGGAGCTCATTATTTTACAATTGGGCAAAGAAAAGGATTGAATGTTGGTGGGACCAAAGAAGCACTTTTTATTATTGCAACTGATGTGAATTCAAATTCAATTTATACTGGCCAAGGCGCAAACCATCCAGGTTTATTTAAAAAAACCTTGCGAGTGAAACCTTCAGAAATTCATTGGATAAGAAAAGATTTGGCACTTAAGAGTGGAGAAACTTTAGAAGTAATGGCTCGTATTCGTTACCGTCAAGCTTTGCAAAAAGCTACACTTTATCAATTTGAAAGTGGACTCTATGTTTCTTTTGAAGAACCACAATCTGCAATTACTGAAGGACAGTTTGTGGCTTGGAATATTGGTGACGAATTAGTTGGTTCAGGAGTAATTTCATAAATTAGCGCTTTACAAAATAGTAAAGCATGAATAAAAAACTTCTTTTCGTATTTCTACTTCTTAGTTTTTATGGTTATTCTCAGGAAGATGCTTGGGTCTATTTTAATGACAAACCCAACGCACAAACTTTTTTAGACAATCCATCATCCATACTGACGCAAAGAGCATTAGACAGAAGAGCCGCGCAAGGTATTGCTTTAACTATTTCAGATGTGCCAATTGAGCAAGCTTATATTGATGCCATTACTACTTCAAATGGAATTGAAGTTAAAGCACTATCCAAATGGTTAAACTGTATACACATTCGTGGAAGTTTTGATGATATTCAAGCATTATCAGCTCTGCCTTATGTAAATCATATTCGTTTTGCAAATGTTTCTTTAAATAGTAAAAAGGCAACTTCAAAACCATACAAGCCTGTGAATAAGCAGCTGGAGGTGGCAACTACTTTTAATTATGGTAATTCAGCTAATCAAATTCAAATGCTGAACGGACAATATTTGCATCAAGCCAATTATACTGGAACAGGTAAAATTATAGCTGTTTTAGATTCTGGGTTTTCGGCAGTCAATACAATTAATCCATTCAATAGATTTTTTACTAACGGATTATATTTAGGTGGCTATGATTTTGTAGCCGGTAATACGGATGTTTTTTCCACTCATAATCATGGTACAATGACCTTGTCTTGTATGGTAGGCTACGTTAATGGTCAGTTGGTTGGAACTGCTCCTGATGCTCAATATTATTTATTTATTACAGAAGATGTGTCTGGCGAAAATCCAGTTGAAGAAAGTTATTGGGTTCAAGCTGCAGAGGAAGCCGATAGGCTAGGGGTGGATGTAATTTCAACATCATTAGGTTATTTTGAATATGACAATCCAAATTACAGTCATACTTATGAAGAGCTAACAGGTGATATCGCTTTTGCCTCTCAAGGAGCTAATATTGCTTTTAGTAAAGGAATGATAGTGGTAGCAAGTGCTGGTAATTCGGGAGCTACTGCTAATCCTTATATAGGTGTTCCTGCTGAAGCTACAAATGTACTGGCAGTAGGTGCAGTTCAATCAGATAGAACTTATGCCTCTTTTAGTTCTATAGGACCTAGTTTTGATGGAAGAGTAAAACCTGATGTGATGGCGCAAGGTCAAAATGCAGTACTTTCTAATACGTCTGGAGTAATTACAACCGCAAGTGGCACTTCTTTTTCTTGTCCAATAATGGCTGGAGCCATAACAAGTTTTTGGCAAGCCATTCCATGGGCAACCAATACGCAAGTAATAGATTTTGTAAAGCAATCAGCAGATAGATTTAGTACACCCGATGAACTTTACGGTTATGGTATACCAGATTTTCAAATGGCTTTAGATATAGCTTTACTTTCTGTGGATGAAATTCGGAAAGGTGCCTTTTTAGTGTACCCAAATCCAGTTTATAATCAACTTAATTTTTCTTTTCCAAATAATTTAGAAGAAGCGGATGTAGTTTTTTATAATGCTTTAGGGCAAATTGTTTTGACAAAATCGATACAAAAAACTAATAGCAAAATTGACATAGAAAACCTGAACCCTGGAATTTACTATTATAAAATAAAAAGTAACTCTTTTGTACAGTCTGGAAAAATAGTTAAAAAATAATGAATAAAATCACCCAACTTTTTAATATACAGTATCCCATTATTCAAGGAGGAATGATTTGGAATAGCGGTTACAAATTAGCAAGTGCTGTTAGTAATTCAGGCGGATTAGGATTAATTGGAGCAGGTTCAATGTATCCTGATGTGCTTAGAGAACATATTCAAAAATGCAAAAAAGCAACTGATAAACCTTTTGGAGTAAATGTACCCATGTTGTATCCTAATATTGAAGAAATCATTCAAATTATTATAGAAGAGGGTGTAAAGATAGTTTTTACTTCGGCAGGAAATCCGAAAACTTGGACGGCACATTTAAAAGAAAATGGTATTACGGTTGTTCATGTAGTAAGTAGTTCAAAGTTTGCTTTAAAAGCACAAGAGGCTGGAGTAGATGCAGTCGTGGCTGAAGGTTTTGAAGCAGGCGGCCATAACGGAAGAGAAGAAACCACCACCTTAACTTTAATTCCAATGGTTAAAGAACAAATTAATATTCCTTTAATAGCAGCAGGTGGAATAGCAACGGGTCGAGGCATGTTAGCGGCTATGGTTTTAGGTGCTGATGGTGTTCAAATGGGATCCCGGTTTGCAGCTTCAATTGAAAGTTCTGCTCATG
>CANJDA010000137.1 GCA_947472705.1 Flavobacteriaceae bacterium | reverse complement strand
CAAAATCAAAGTGTCAGCATTCAAATGATCAATAGAATTGGACAAATTATTCAGATTATTATATAATTCATCTTACTTAGTTTTTAGAAAGCCAATCAATAAAAGGATTGGCTTTTTTATTTAAAAAAAAGTCACGAAATCGTTTTCGTAAAAGACTTCTAATCACTATTTTTGCGCCAAATTTTATTTCAAACACAACTAAACCCTTATTTCTTTTATGAACAGTAATACTTTATACGAGAAGGAATTATCATTTCAAGCAGACCGACGTAAGGCCGGTGTCGAATTCATTAAAATCATTAGTGATTTATGGTATGACAAGTCTATTGAATTGGTGCTTTTCAGAAACCAATTAATTGATCGAAATGTTAGCGATATTATCAATTTACATGAATATGCTGGTGAGTTTGTGCAAAAGCCTATCAATGTTTTCGATACTGTTGAAATTGCTAATGCTATTCTAAATTTAGATTTACCACCATCCCGAATTGATATTGGTAAACTAACCTATGAATACCATTTAGAAGATAACAAATACAACGATGCCAAAGCTTTTGTAATAGACAAGCTAAGAAATGCCAAAAACTCAAAAAATATTCAACCAAAAGATGTAGTGCTATACGGTTTTGGGCGAATTGGTCGTTTATTGGCTCGTGAAATGATGAGTAAAATTGGTAAAGGACAGCAGTTGCGTTTGCGTGCTATTGTTACACGTGATCGAAATGATGCTTCTTCATTAGAAAAAAGAGCCTCTTTATTGCGATACGATTCTGTTCATGGTGATTTTGAAGGTTCAGTACAAGCAGATTTAGAAAACAATGCCTTAATTATTAATGGAACTACTGTTCATATAATAACTGCTGCTAGCCCTGAAGAAATTGATTACACTCAATATGGTATCGAAGATGCTTTAGTGATTGATAACACAGGTGCATTTACAACTGAAGAAGCTTTAAAACGTCATTTAACATCAAAAGGAGTTAGCAAAGTACTACTTACTGCTCCAGGAAAAGGTGTTCCGAATATTGTTTACGGTGTAAACCACAACGATTACAATCCGGATAAAGTGGACATTTTTTCTGCCGCATCCTGTACCACCAATGCAATTACTCCTATTTTGCAAGCAGTCGAAGAAACTCTTGGTGTAGTAAAAGGACACTTAGAAACAATACATGCCTATACCAATGATCAAAATTTGGTAGACAATATGCATAAAAAATACCGACGAGGTCGTGCTGCCGCACTAAATATGGTAATTACTGAAACTGGCGCCGGAACTGCTGTAGCTAAAGCTTTGCCAAGCTTAGCAGGAAAATTAACCTCTAATGCTATTCGAGTTCCTGTTCCAAATGGTTCTCTAGTCGTATTAAATTTAGAAGTAAATAAGGAAACTTCTATAGCGGATGTAAATGCGATTATGAAAAAATATGCCTTAGAAGGTGAATTAGTTGAACAAATTAAATATTCGTTGAATAATGAGTTGGTTTCTTCTGACATTGTAGGTACTTCAGCTCCATCAATTTATGACAGTAATGCTACTATCGTTTCAAATGATGGTAAAAATATAGTGCTGTATGTATGGTATGATAATGAATATGGCTATAGTCATCAAGTTATTCGTTTAGCCAAATATATTGCCAAAGTAAGACGCTATACTTACTATTAATAAGTAAATACATTCAAAAAAATCCGTTTAATTATTGCAATTGAACGGGTTTTTTGCTGTTATCAACAATTTTTTGTTAATAACGTATTGTTATATAAAATTAATTACTACTTTTCGCATTCAAAATTAAAGCCCAAATCTTAATTTATGAAAAAAGTATTTTTTAGTTTACTACTAATGACTTCCATTGCCTTCTCAAATGAGGAGCCAAAAATAAAGACCTATAATTTTGGTCACAATGGAATGGAATTAATTGCTCGTTCTAAAAAAGGAACTGTTATTATCAGTACATTCAATTCAAAAATGTCAATTCGTCAAGATATAGCGAATAAAATTTATGACTTGTACTTGACAGGCCAACTTGAGACTAATAAAAAAGTTACCGTTTTAGGCAACGAAGCCAATGTAACTGGAAAATGTGTTATTCGAAAGAAAAAGGATTTAACTGCTGTGGATTTCTATTATGAAGTAGTAGATTGGAACACTGGCATCAAAGAGATTTATAAAAGGGTTTAATTCAAAAAAAAACGCTTCGAATTATACGAAGCGTTTTTTTTTTGAATAATAAATTTTATTAAGCTTTACCTGCTGCTATTAAATTTAAAGCTGAACCAGCTACAAACCAACCAATTTGGCTATCGTTATAGGTATGATTAGCTAAAATTAAATCTTTAGTACCATCGGCATGAACAAATTCTAATGACAATGGTTTGCCTGGAGCAAATTCAGTTAAATCTAAGAAATTAATAATATCGTCTTCTTGAATTTTATCATAATCAGCTTCATTGGCAAATGTTAATGCTAACATTCCTTGCTTTTTCAAATTTGTTTCGTGAATACGTGCAAACGATTTTACCAAGACAGCTTTTACGCCTAGGAAACGTGGTTCCATAGCCGCATGTTCACGAGAAGATCCTTCTCCATAATTTTGGTCACCAACAACGATAGATGGAACACCTGCAGCTTTATAAGCTCTTTGTACGGCAGGAACTGCATCGTAAGACCCTGTCAATTGATTTTTTACTTTATTAGATTCTTGATTGAAAGCATTCACAGCACCAATCAACATATTGTTTGAAATATTATCTAAGTGCCCACGAAAACGCAACCATGGTCCAGCCATTGAAATATGGTCTGTGGTACATTTACCAAAAGCTTTGATTAACAATTTGGCTCCTGTAATATTCTTTCCATCCCAAGCATCAAATGGTGCTAGTAATTGTAACCTATCTGAAGTTGGTGAAACCGCAACTTGAATTGATGAACCATCAGCAGCTGGTGCTTGAAAACCAGCATCGTCAACATCAAAACCTCTTTTTGGTAATTCGTCACCTACTGGTGGATTTAATTTTACTTCTTCACCATTATCGTTTAAAAGTGTATCCGTAATAGGATTAAAAGACAAATCTCCTGAAATAGCTAATGCTGCTACCATTTCTGGTGAAGTTACAAAAGCATGAGTATTAGGATTTCCATCTGCACGTTTTGAGAAGTTTCTGTTGAAAGAGTGAACTATGGTATTTTTTTCACCTTTATCTGCTCCTGCTCTATCCCATTGACCTATACATGGACCACATGCATTGGTAAATACTTTGGTTCCCATTTTTTCGAAAGTGGCAATGATACCATCTCTTTCAATAGTAAATCTAATTTGCTCTGATCCTGGATTAATTCCAAATTCAGCTTTTGGTGTAATTCCGTGAGCAACTGCTTGCTCTACAATTGAAGCAGCACGAGCCATATCTTCGTAAGATGAATTGGTACAAGAACCAATTAATCCCCATTCTACTTTTAATGGCCAACCATTAGCTGCCGCTTCTTCTTTCATTTTTGAAACTGGTGTTCCTCTATCAGGAGTGAAAGGTCCATTAATATGAGGCTCTAATTCAGACAAATTAATTTCAATAACTTGATCAAAATATTGACTTGGATTAGCATAAACTTCAGCATCACCTGTTAAATAAGCGGCTACTTTATCAGCTGCATTTACCACATCTTGACGACCGGTAGCGGCTAAATATCTTCTCATAGAATCATCGTAACCAAAAGTAGAAGTTGTAGCTCCAATTTCTGCTCCCATATTACAGATAGTTCCTTTTCCTGTACATGACATATTAGTGGCGCCTTCTCCAAAATATTCAACAATAGCACCAGTTCCTCCTTTCACGGTAAGGATATCTGCAACTTTTAGAATAACATCTTTTGGGGCAGTCCAACCGTTTAATTTACCAGTTAGTTTTACTCCAATTAATTTTGGAAATTTCAATTCCCATGACATGCCCGACATTACATCTACTGCATCCGCCCCACCAACACCAATAGCTAGCATTCCTAAACCACCTGCATTTACAGTGTGTGAATCTGTTCCTATCATCATTCCACCTGGAAAGGCATAATTTTCTAAAACAATTTGATGAATAATTCCTGAACCCGGTTTCCAAAATCCGATTCCATACTTATTAGAAACAGAAGATAGGAAATCAAAAACTTCTTTAGACTGTGAATTGGCTACTGCTAAATCGGTAGTAGCGCCAACTTTTGCCTGTATTAAGTGATCACAATGCACAGTAGTTGGAACTGCGACCTTACTTTTTCCGGCATGCATAAATTGTAACAATGCCATTTGAGCTGTAGCATCTTGACATGCCACTCTATCGGGAGCGAAATCTACGTAATCTTTTCCACGGTTAAAGGCTTGAGAAGGCATTCCTTCCCATAAGTGTGAATATAAAATCTTTTCAGATAAGGTAAGTGGACGACCAACCAACTCGCGTGCTTTATCCACTCGAGAGGCCATAGTTGCATACACTTTTTCAATCATTTCAATATCAAAAGCCATAACATATATAGGTTTATTGTTTGCTATGCAAATTTACGAAAACGTTGTACTTTAAAAAGATTTTTAAAAGAATAAGTTGTTTTGCAAGACTGTTTTGTGAATAGCTGATTTTTGGACTACATTTTTTGTTGATTCTATATTAAAATCACTAAAAAATGTAAATTATGAATTTTTATCTCTTAAATCCATTATTGGCTTTTCATAAAAGCGATAAAGCAAATAGCTTAAAAGGAAAGTAATAAAGATATATGCTAAAACAAAACCAATGAGTTGAATAGAATTTTGTGCATCATAAACTATATAATGCTTCAAAAGCTGTAAAACAACACTATAATGCAAAAGATAAGCAGAATAAGAAACTATACTAATGAACACAACTGGTTTATTATAAAATGAAGTTTCTTCTTTCCAATCTGATAAGAATGGCAAAAAACAAGCAACAGCCAACGAAACTAAAGGTAAATAAAATACATTCCATAAAACTGGATGGGTTTCAATTAATAATTTAAAATATCCGATAGCTACAAATTGAAAAATAAAAATACATATTCCAATGACAAAGAATATATGCTTATTATTTTGCCAAAATGATTTATAATTACAATAAATCCAACTACACAAAACACCAATAAAAATACTATCTAAACGATACAAAACAACTGCCTTTAATGAAACATTCCACTGGGTTACAGTAACATTGGTGGTAGTAATTTGATAATAAATTTTATTACAAAAGAAAACAGCTATTAGAGTAAGTACTGCAAATAGAAAAAATTTAGATTTGTTTTTAGGTTTACTGAAACGTGCCAATAAAAAAATGAAAACTGGCAATATTATATAAGCATATTCTTCAACTGCAAGACTCCATGATTCAGGAAAAAAAGTCAACATAGTAGTGCTGAAATTTTGCAAAAACAAAAAATATTTCCACAATACAAACACAAAATAGTCCCACAAATTGGGTATTGCATAACCCACTATATAAGCAATTCCAATATCAAGTAGTAATACCAAAAAATAATTTGGCAACGTTCGATACCATCTTCGTTTAAGAAAATAAATCACCTTTGAAAAGTTAAAATCTTCTTTCAAATACAACTCATATAATATTTTCCCAATAAGAAAGCCACTTAAAACAAAGAACACTTCAACACCAAGAAAGCCAGATAAAACCATCATTTGATGAAATAAGGTATTGGAGTCAGGAAATATCCAAACACAATGTCCGAATAAAACCATCAAAATAGCAATGGCTCGCATTAAATCTAACCCAAATATTCTTTGTTGATTTTGATTACCAATCATATAAAATGTACTTT
>CANJDA010000136.1 GCA_947472705.1 Flavobacteriaceae bacterium | reverse complement strand
GTACATTCCTTTTTGAAGAGGTAACTTTTCGATTGGGTTCGGGAGATAGAGTAGGGCTAGTGGGAAAAAACGGTGCGGGTAAATCGACCATGCTTAAAATATTGGCAGGCGATTTTAAACCCGATAGCGGGCAGATTGCTACTGAGAAGGAAGTTAAAATAGGATTCTTGCGTCAGGATATTGATTTTGAGCAAGGCAGAACGGTGTTGGAAGAAGCCTATCAAGCCTTTGAAGAAATCAAAAGAGCCGAGTTGAAGATTGATGAAATCAACCACCAACTAGTTACTCGAACTGATTATGAAAGTCAGAGTTATTCTGATTTGATAGAACAACTGAGTGATGTGACCCATCATTTTGAGATATTGGGCGGGTATAATTATGTAGGCGATACTGAGAAAATACTTTTGGGACTTGGTTTTAAGAGAGAAGATTTTAACAATCAAACCGATACTTTTTCGGGAGGATGGCGCATGCGTATTGAGTTGGCCAAATTGTTATTGCAATCCAATGATATCTTGTTGCTGGATGAGCCTACGAATCACTTGGATATTGAGAGTATCATTTGGCTAGAAAGCTTTTTGAGAAACTTTCCGGGCGTGGTGGTTATAGTATCGCATGATAAGATGTTTTTGGATAATGTGACCAATAGAACCATTGAAATCTCTTTAGGGAAAGCGTATGATTTTAATAAACCTTATTCGCAGTATTTAGTGTTGCGGGAAGAAATTCGCGAAAAGCAATTGGCTACGCAAAAGAATCAGGCTAAAAAAATTGAAGAGACCGAGAAGTTGATTGAGAAGTTTAGAGCCAAAGCTTCTAAAGCCTCGATGGCACAATCGCTTATCAAGAAGTTAGATAAAGTAGAGCGCATTGAAGTAGATGAAGATGACAATTCGGTGATGAATATATCGTTTCCGTTGTCACAAGTTCCGGGGAGGGTAGTTATTGAGGCCGATCATGTGACTAAAGCTTATGGCGATAAAGTGATTTTGAAAGACATATCATTATTGGTGGAACGTGGAAGCAAGATTGCGTTTGTGGGACAAAATGGTCAAGGGAAATCGACTTTTGTAAAAGCTATAGTGAACGAATTTAAGTATGACGGAACGATTAAATTAGGACACAATGTTCAGTTGGGTTACTTTGCTCAAAACCAGGCGGAGTATTTAGACGGAGAGATTACGTTGTTGGAAACCATGACCAATGCGGCTACTGATACCAATCGTTCTAAGGTTAGAGACATGTTGGGCTCGTTTTTGTTTCGTGGTGATGATGTAGAAAAGAAAGTGAAAGTACTCTCGGGAGGCGAGCGAAATAGGTTAGCGTTGTGTAAATTGTTATTGCAACCTATCAATGTGTTGGTCATGGATGAGCCTACGAATCACTTGGATATTAAATCGAAGAATGTGTTGAAAGCAGCGCTTCAGAAATATGAAGGCACATTGCTTTTAGTATCGCACGACAGGGATTTTTTGCAAGGCATGTCAAATATAGTATACGAATTCAAAGATCAAAAAATTAAAGAATATTTGGGCGATATCAACTATTTCTTAGAGCAACGAAACGCTATGAACATGCGTGAAATTGAGAAAAAAGATGTAGTGGTGAATACCAATTCGAATGCTGCAAATAAAAACATGTCTTACGAAGACCAAAAGAAAAGCAAGTCGCTACAGAATCGTTTGAGTAAAATTGAAAGTCAGATTAAGCAATTGGAAATTGATATTCAAAACGATGATAAGGCTTTGGCTTCTAATTATGACAAACACATAGAAGATGCTAATTTCTTTATCGCATATAACAAGAAGAAAACAGAATTGGATAAGCTTCTAGACGATTGGGAAATCGTACAAGGAGAGATAGATAGTTTGTAACTATTTAAAAGGATGGCGTTGCTGCCAAACTACAGTTGGTTCTAGTCTTGGGAATATTTTTGACATGAACTTGTCAATCCATTTGTTGGTGTGGTATATGAATCCCGTCATCAATACAGGATTTGCTCCAATTGAGCTTTTGATTTCTAGAGCTGTTCTACCGAATACTATTTTATCAAATTGATTTTCGATGCCAAATTTTGTCATGTTGTAAAGCATGTTTAAGTACAGCATTTTTTCTTTTTGTACCTGCTCATCATATCCTAAGAAATACGTTTCCAATACTTTTCCGTTGAGTAACAAGGTGTGAAAACCCACAAGAGTTTCATTCAAGAAATAGCCACACAATACAAATTTAGCATCACATTGCTTTTTGAAAGCAGAGAAATGGTTTTTGGCTAAGAAGAAAGTGTTGAAAGGTGCATTTTTGGCTACATGGTAGTATAGTTCATAAATACGTTCTTCATTTGAAATAATTTCGTCCAAAGTTAACTCCCTAGTTTTGATTTCTTCTATTTTCTTATGAGCTCGTTTGTATTGGTCTCTGTACTTTTTGGAAAAAGCCGCTATATAATCTTCGTTGGATTTCCAATTATGAGGTAACTCGAATATCATATTGGGTTGCGTATTGAATTCATACATTTGAGCGAATCCATACTGTTTCATTTCATCGGCGCAGTGCTGATAGAAATCTTTGAAGGAAACAATGTGGATTTTAATCTTTTGGTTTTTGAAATAGTTGATAATCTCATCGGCGCAGTTTACCAGTAATTTGCTGATTTCTTTATCATCCATTTCTTTGTTGAATTGATAACCATTTTGCCCAGTAATCATATTATTCCCTAAAAACAAAACATGTGCAGCGAAGTTTTTAAAAATAAAATTTCGAACATACGTTTTTAAACACTTGTCCCTATCACCAAAAGATTCTAATTTGTTGACATTTAAGTATTGTGCTAACGCAACGCCAATAAGTGTTGCATTTTCAAAAACACCGATATAAAAACATTGCATGTTTGTAGGAGCAGAATCTTCAAGAACCTTTAAGTAAGGTGTTTGTAAAAATGCATTTTTAGTGGCAACTATATCCCATGATTCGGGTAGTTGTGCAATGGAAGTATATATTTTATAGGTAGTTGTTTCCAATAAGGTAAAAAAAATCGCCCTACAAATGTAGCGCGATTAGTATATAATTAAATGTTAAATTATTGCATCATACAGATGATTCCTCCCATTATTATAAAGCTAACTATCCAATAGCCTCCAAAAATCATAACATATTTAAAACTTCTTCTTTCATATAAAGCTCCAGTTCCAATAATTGGTAAAATCATAAATAATCCACCCATAAAACCGTGTAAAGCTCCATGTTTGAATGTTCTGAATGCTGTTCCGTAATCAGCCATAAAAGCATTATATGACGGCAATGCTTTTGAAGGATCTCCGCCAACCATGCCAAGAGCACCGAATTGGTGTATTACCATCATTTGCAAAATGAATGAAATTAAAAAAGCATAGACTATAGATAGACTAAATGTCTTTACCATATTGACACCTTTCATGTCTTCTTCTTTTAATCCGGCTTCTTTCATCCAGATATTTCCAAATACTTTCGGGTTGTACCAAATAAATCCAACAACTAATGTTGACAATGCAGCTAGTAAAATTGCAATCCAATTAATGTTCATAATTTTAAGTTTTATTGGTTAGTGTATCAAATGTAAAAAATAAATTTTAAAATCAATTTTTCCTCCAATTTTTTAGCTTATAACATTAAAAAATAAATCCATATTGTAGGATAAATACACAAATTAATTTACTTAAAATGCATTTCATCGATTATTTTTGTTTTTAAACGCATATCTATATAGTTTTACTCCGTCATAAACCTCAAATCTTTAACATTATGAAAACTATTTTTACCTACTTATCTATAGTTTTAGTTTCTGCTTCAATGTTTGCAGAAATATCTTCTACAGAAAAAAACGCTTTAGTAAAATTATACAAAGCAACCAAAGGATCTCAATGGACCAATAAATGGGATTTAAAATCACCAGTAACTACTTGGTATGGTATTGGAATCCAGGATGATAAAGTTGTGTCTATCAAATTAATCAATAATAACCTTGTAGGGCAATTGCCTAATGAATTGGGTGATTTAACGAACCTTGAAGTCTTGAATCTTTTCAGAAACAACATTACTGGGCCACTACCAACAACTATTGGTAATTTGAAAAACTTAGCCACTTTGAATATTGCCTTTAATCAAGTGTCGGGATCATTGCCTGAAACACTTGGAAATGCTACAAAGTTAAGATCTATAGAAATGCATATGAACAGACTAACAGGTACATTGCCAGTTGGTATTGGAAACTTAGCCAGTTTAGAAACACTTTCTTTATTCAATAATGAAATTGAAGGAACAATACCTACTTCATATTATCAATTAAAATCTTTAAAAGAGTTATTGCTTAACAGTAATAAATTAACTGGTAAATTGGAAAAAGAAGTTGCCAATCTTTCTTCGCTTGAAACTTTAAGTTTGTTTGAAAACAAAATGGAAGGAACAGTGCCTTTTGACTTAGAAAAATTGCACAATTTGAAAGAAATGAATATTTCTTATAATATGTTCAATGGATTTGTTTCCAAAAACTTATCTAAATTAGATACGCTTAATATGACTATGGTTAATGAGCAAGGAGTTGCTACTACTTTAAAAGTCAATATCGATAAAAACTCAGCTTTTGCTGCTGATGAATAATATTTGTTTTTTTTTAATTTTGTTGGGTAAAAAAAGACCTGGGTTTATCTCAGGTCTTTTTTATTTTTATTCAGTTGCAACTAATTTTGACGTACTTCTATAAATATAATCATTATAAATGTGTCTTCTGGCAAAGCGGCTTGGCGATTCAGCATTCACCATTTTAATATAAATTGGTCGTAAAACGCCAAAGTATTCAAATGAATTTCCATCCAAAAAAGTGATATAAAGCACGCTGTTTTCATAATAAAAATCAGCAATATTTGTACTTGAAGTGATTCGGGTATACTCTGCTTTATCTTTTTCCAAAGTTTCAGGAGCAATACTTACCAAAAAATGATAGGCAGCAATTATTTCTTTACTTCTCTCTTCTGCTAAATGACGTTCTGCATCATCAGAGATTGCATCAGGGTGACTGTCCTTCATGCAATTTCGATAAATAGTTTTTAGCTCTTTTAAAGTAGCTGTCTTAGTAACGCCGAGTAACGCTCTGTACTCAACAATTTTTTTCATGTTCATAGTTACAAATCTTTTATTCTAAAATAAAAAAGCCACTCATTTCTGAATGGCTTCTCTTGTAGCAAGTATTACTACAATATCTAACCACCGCTTGGTAAATGACCTGTTAGCAATCTCCCGATTTTATTATTATATCAAAGGAAAATCTGTTTCGAGGCAAAAGTAGTTAATTAATATTTAATCGATTTTCTTATTGTTTAAATACGGATTTTTAAATATAAACCCAGACAATCTTCACTCCACTAAAGTTGAAACAACTTGAACTGAAATTTCGATTAAATTTAATTCAACAATTGTTAAATAATATATATATTTGACAAGAAGTATTATGAAAATAAGCGTTTAAAATAAATTCTCTTTGTTTCTGTCAAAGAAAATGGAATTAAACTTAGTTTTTATTTATTCTAGAAAATTATTTAAAGAAGTATTGTGCTTTATTCAGAATACTAAATAATAAAGTTTTTTAGTTGAAGGTAATAAGTTTATTTATGGTAAAATATTTAAAATAAAAATTGGGAATAATCCGAAAAACCAATTAAATAAAGAAGTAGGAGTCAAACTAAAAAAAAAATAACATGAAAAAATTATTATTAATTTTCTTTTTCTCATTTTCCTTAGTCAATGCTCAAGAAAAGATGAAAATAAATGAAACTACAAAAAAATATGAAATGAGTTACGAATTAGATTT
>CANJDA010000135.1 GCA_947472705.1 Flavobacteriaceae bacterium | reverse complement strand
ACTTCTAAAATAATGATATTACCCATCAAAACACTTTAAAGTCAGTTTTTTATACTTTTTGATTTCGCCTTTTTCCCCTTTTACAATAATTTGTTAAAAAACGTTATGGCTCAATTTTATTGCGTTTATGTCTGAAATTGGAATAAAGTGGTAAAACTTATTAACAAAGTGGTATTTTGTGGTAAAATGTGGTAAATATTTTTATATTTTTGCTGATAATCAAAATTGACTGCTGTTGAACTCCATTATCGGAACATATGAGTGTAAAGTTGATGCCAAAGGAAGACTAATGATTCCTTCGGCGTTAAAGAAGCAATTGGCTAGCTCTCTGCAAGATGGCTTCGTCTTGAAGCGTTCCGTTTTTCAACCTTGTCTCGAACTATATCCGATGACAGAATGGAATTTAATGATGGAAAAAATCAACAAACTCAACCGATTTGTAAAGAAAAATAACGACTTCATCCGTCGATTTACAGCTGGTGTAAAAGTGGTTGAAGTGGATGATTTAGGAAGATTATTAATCCCAAAAGATTTGGTAGCCTTTGGCAAAATTTCGAAAGACATAGTGCTTTCCTCGGCTGTTAATATTGTTGAGATTTGGGATAAAGAGTTGTATGAAAAAGCAATTGCTGGTGATGATGTTGATTTCGCTGATTTGGCAGAAGATGTAATGGGAAATAGTAATGACGACAACAATGGAATATCATAATCCGGTTTTGTTGAAAGAAACTGTCGATGGCTTGAATATCAAACCAGATGGAGTTTATGTGGATGTGACTTTTGGCGGAGGCGGACATTCTAAAGAGATTTTGAGTCGATTGGGAACCAATGGAAAGTTATTCGGACTTGATCAAGATGAAGATGCCTGGGATAATGCTTTGCCAGATGAAAGATTTACATTGATTCAAGAGAATTTTAGATATATAAAACGCTTTTTGAGGTTTCATGGTGTAAAAAGTGTAGATGGAATTTTAGCTGATTTAGGTGTTTCATCCCATCAATTTGATGTTCCTGAAAGAGGTTTTTCTACTCGTTTTGATGCTGATTTGGACATGCGAATGAGTAAAAAAAATGATTTAGATGCTTACAAAGTCATCAACGAATATGATGAAGCAAATTTGAAAAGAGTGTTTATGGATTATGGCGAATTAAAAACGGCTCCAGCTTTAGCAAGAACCATTATCGAAGCCAGAGAAACCAAAGCCATCGCTACAACAGATGAATTAAAATTGATTTTGGCCAAATTTTTACCAGATCAATTCAAGAATAAAATCTTAGCACAAATCTATCAGGCCATAAGAATTGAAGTAAATCAGGAAATGGATGTTTTAAAAGAATTTTTAGAGCAATCACTAGAAATATTGAAACCCGAAGGTAGATTAAGCGTGATTTCGTATCACTCTTTGGAAGATAGATTAGTAAAAAGATTCATGAAAAACGGTTTGTTTGAAGGTGAGCCTGAGCGAGATTTTTTCGGAAACTTTTCAGTCCCGTTTAAGTTGGTTGGTAAACTAATTGTACCTAATGAAGCAGAAATAAAAAGCAACAACAGAGCTAGAAGTGCAAAATTAAGAATAGCAGAAAAAAAATGAAAAAAGGAGTTTATAGCATATTAAAAGCTCGATTTCTTGTCAATGAAGATGCTACTAAAAACTGGCGATTTATAGTATTCTTGATTTTTCTAGCCATAATAATGATTGCCAATCAGCATCAGTATGAAGAGAAGATTTTTAGAATTACTGATTTGACAAATGAAGTAAAAGAATTGCGCTCTGAATTTGTTGACAAACGTTCTGAATTAATGAAATTAAAAATGGAATCGACCGTTTCTGAAAAAATGGAAGAACGAAAAATATATCCTTCCTCGGTTCCACCACAAAAAATAAAAGTTAAAAAACCAGTAGAAAAAAGCTTCTTTCAAAAACTATGGCAATAGAAGATAAACATATCTCTTACCGCATTTACCTAGTGGCTTTCTGCATCTTTATGATGGCAATTGCCATTACGTTTAAACTTTCCAAAATTCAATGGGTAGAAGGTCCAAAGTTGCGCGAATTAGCCAAAAAAGAAACTGTTAAAAGCTTTGTGATTCCAGCCAATAAAGGAAATATTTATTCAGCTGATGGTAGTTTACTAGCCACTTCTATTCCAAATTACAACATTCGATTTGACGCCGTAGCTCCAAAAGGGGAATCATTTGAAAAAAATGTAAAACCATTATCAGATTCTTTGGCATTAATGCTTGGTAAACCAAGTTCTTATTATCAAACGCAATTTAGAATGGCGCGTGCCAATAAAAGCAGATACATGTTTGTGGCGCGCGATTTAAGTTATACCGAATACATGAGAATGAAGACTTTTCCGTTGTTTAATTTGGGACCAAATAAAGGTGGTATGATTACGGAACAAGAAACCATTCGGAAGCATCCAATTGGTAAAATTGCCGAAAGAACTATTGGTTATGAAAGAATTACTCCAGAAGGAAAGCCAGACGGTAAAGGAATTGAATGGTCGTTTAGAAACTATTTAAACGGGAAAGACGGCAAAATTCTTAAGCAAAAAATTGCTAAAGGCCAATGGAAACCTATTCGTGATCAAAATGAAGTTGACCCTCAAGATGGTTACGATGTTATTTCAACTATCGATGTTTATATACAGGATATCGCACATCATGCCTTGTTAAAACAATTAGAAGAATACAAAGCCGAGCATGGTTGTGTTGTTGTAATGGAAACCAAAACAGGAAAGATAAAAGCCATTTCCAATTTAGGAAAATTAAAAGAAAGTGATTCTACTTATTTCGAAACAACGAATTATGCCATAGCAGAAGCTCACGAGCCTGGTTCTACTTTCAAATTAGTGGATATGATAGCACTGTTGGATGACCATAAAATTGATACAAGTAAAGTTTATGATAGTCAAGGGGGAATTATAACTTACCCTTCGTTCAAAGGAAAAAAAGTGCGCGATTCACATGAGGGTGGCTACGGAAGAATTTCTTTGGCTAGAGGTTTTGAAGTGTCTTCTAACACAATAATGGTACAAGCCGTTTATGAAAACTACCGAAACAATCCACAAGAGTTTGTAGATAGAATAGATAAAATGGGATTGAACAAACCCTTAGGATTACCGTTTAAAGGCGAAGGCAAACCTTATATTCCACAACCAAAAGATAAACACTGGAGCGCTTTATCTCTACCTTGGATGGCTTATGGATATGGAGTTTCGGTAACACCTTTACAAACTTTGACATTGTATAATGCCATTGCCAATAATGGTGAAATGGTAAAACCACAATTCGTTTCCGAAATTAAAGAATGGAATAAAACTATAAAAAAATTCGATAAGCAAGTCATTAACCCAAAGATTTGCTCTGATGAAACCATCAAAAAATTGAAAGCTGTAATGCAAAATGTAGTCAAAAGAGGTACGGCAGCAAAACTGTATTCAAAAGACTTTTCCATGGCTGGAAAAACAGGAACTGCTCAAGCTGGCTATGGAACGAATGGTGGTGCTGACAAACATTACATTTCTTCTTTTGTTGGATTCTTTCCAGCAGAAAGCCCTAAATATTCTTGTATTGTAGTAGTTCACAAACCTAATACTTCGGGTAATAATTATTATGGTGCCGATGTCGCTGGACCAGTTTTTAAACGTATTGCTCAAAAGATTTTTACCGATGTTCCATCTACAAATGAAATCAGAAATTTGAATCGAAAAGTGGGTAAACAAGAAAAAGCCTATGCTGAATACAGTCTGAAATCGCAAGATGAAATTAAAGGAATGCCTAATGTTAAAGGCATGAGTGGGATGGATGCAGTCGCTCTTTTAGAAAATCTAAAAGTTAAAGTAAAAATTATCGGTGTCGGAAAAGTAAAAAAACAATCTATCCCAGCTGGACAACCTTTAGATAAAAATCAAACTATCATACTCGAATTATCGTGATTATTGTAAAAGACATATTATACAAAGTAGCTATCGAAGTCGTAAAAGGTTCGACAGAAATGGCTATTAACAAAATTGAATTCGACTCTAGGAAAGTTGGAGAACATGATATGTTTGTGGCAATCAGAGGAACAGTTTCTGATGGACATGATTATATTGAAAAAGCAATTAATCTTGGGGCTATTGCTATCGTTTGTGATACAATGCCTGAAGTAATTGTAACGGGAATTACATACATTCAAGTAAAAGATACTAATGAAGCGTTAGCTTTTTTAGCTTCTAATTATTATGGTAACCCTTCTCAAAATTTGAAGTTAGTTGGCATCACAGGTACCAATGGGAAAACAACAATAGCTTCACTTTTATATCAATTATTCAAAAAAGCAGGTTATAAAGTTGGCTTATTATCCACTGTTAAAATTATGGTGGATGATATCGAATATAAAGCAACACACACTACGCCAGATTCATTAAATATCAATTATTATTTGGCCGAAATGAATACTGTGGGTGTAGAATATTGCTTCATGGAAGTGAGTTCACACGGCATTCATCAAAAGCGAACTGATGGGTTACAGTTCGCTGGTGGTGTGTTTACCAATTTGTCTCATGACCATTTAGATTATCATCCAACTTTCGCAGAATACCGCGATGTTAAAAAATCGTTTTTTGATCATTTGCCAAAATCAGCGTTTGCATTGACCAACATTGACGACAAAAACGGTTTAGTAATGTTGCAAAATACGTTTGCAAGAAAATTAACCTATGCACTAAAATCATACGCCGATTATAAAGCCCAAATACTAGAAAATCAATTGTCAGGATTGTTGTTGAAAATCAATGAAAGTGAAGTATGGGTACGATTGATAGGGACTTTCAATGCCTATAATTTATTAGCAATTTACGGAACAGCAGTTGAATTAGGTCTAGATAAATTAGAAGTTTTGCGATTATTATCTGAATTAGAAAGTGTTTCAGGGCGTTTCCAATTTATTGTTTCCAATGATAAAATCACCGCGATTGTAGACTATGCTCATACTCCTGATGCATTGGAAAACGTATTGAATACCATCAATGATATTCGCACTAAAAATGAGCAATTGATTACTGTTTTAGGTTGTGGAGGAGACAGAGATAAAACCAAAAGACCAGTCATGGCACATATTGCATCTTCGATGAGCAATAAAGTAATCATCACTTCTGACAATCCAAGAACTGAAGATCCTATAGATATTATCGCTGATATGGAAAAAGGAGTGGAGCCTCAAAATCAAAAAAGAACACTGTCAATAGTGGATAGAAAACAAGCCATAAAAACAGCTTGTCAATTGGCAGGACCAAATGATATTATCCTGATTGCCGGTAAAGGGCATGAAACCTATCAAGAAGTTAATGGCATTCGCCATGATTTTGATGATATGAAAATTGTAAAAGAACTATTAGAACAACTAAATAAATAAACTTATGCTCTATTATTTATTTGAATACCTCGACAAAACAATGGACATTCCTGGAACGGGAGTTTTCCAGTATATCACTTTTCGTTCGGCTTTAGCGTTGATTCTTTCGCTAATGATCTCAACCATTTACGGAAAAAAAATTATTAGTTTTTTAAGAAATCAGCAAGTAGGTGAAACGGTAAGAGAACTTGGTTTGGAAGGACAAACTCAAAAAGCAGGAACACCAACTATGGGTGGATTAATCATAATTATCTCTACTTTGATTCCGGTTTTGTTGTTGACAAAGTTGAATAATATATATATCATCTTATTAATTGTCACCACGCTTTGGATGGGAACTATTGGTTTTATTGATGATTACATTAAAATTTTCAAAAAAGACAAGCAAGGTTTAAAAGGGATTTTCAAGGTAATAGGTCAAGTAGGTTTGGGATTAATAGTTGGGT
>CANJDA010000134.1 GCA_947472705.1 Flavobacteriaceae bacterium | reverse complement strand
TTTTCATTGGTTATTTTTTTGGCAATGACTTCTTCCATTCCGTCAACGAAACCTATACCAGGACTATCATTAGAAATGTATTCTATCTTTTTTTGGAGTAAGGTGTTGTTGGTTTCATTGGGAATAACTAGCAAACCTTCATAGCTTTCTTTGACGATACTATCTTTGAGGATTTTCAAATCTACTTGAGACAAATCAACATATTTATGTTCTTTGTCATTCTTAAATTCTTTGACAAAGCGTCCAGTTTCATCATGAATGGCAATGGTTTTCAAATCGGCTTTCATGGTACTTAAATACCCCACAAAAACACCAATAGCTACAAACAATAGCGGACTTAGGAAAGTCATGACGATAAAAGATTTGTTGCGCACTTTGGCAATAAATTCTCTTTTGATTATAAGTAATAGCTTGTTCATTATTTCTCGCTTACAGTTTGTATAAAAATATCATTCACGCTCGGGATTTTCTCTACAAAGTGGGTTACTTGCCCTCGTTGTACTAAAGTATTCAGCAATTCATTGGGAGCAGCATTACCCAAATTAATTTTTAGTTTCAATTCGTCATTTAGCGATTTGAAATCGGTTTGAGTTAATGTAAATTTCTGTGACAAGTCATACATCAATCCTTCCACATTATTAGTCAAGATTCCAACTTCATAATCGTTGGTTCTGTATTGTTTTTTAACATCGGTCAATTTGCCTTCTATGAGTTTGTTTGATTTGTGGATTAAAGCGATGTGATCACACATTTCTTCGACACTTTCCATGCGGTGTGTTGAAAAAATAACAGAAGTTCCTTGGCGGTTTAACTCGATGATTTCGTCTTTAATCAAATTGGCATTGACAGGGTCAAAACCTGAGAAAGGTTCATCAAGGATTAGCAATTTAGGTTTGTGTAATACCGTCACCACAAATTGAATCTTTTGAGCCATTCCTTTAGAAAGTTCTTGGATCTTTTTGTTCCACCAGCCTTGAATTTCCAAGCGTTCAAACCAATAGTCTAATTCTTTTTTAGCTTCTGCTTTGGTCAAGCCTTTTAATTGGGCCAAATACAAGCACTGCTCTCCTACTTTCATGGTTTTATACAACCCTCTTTCCTCGGGCATATAGCCAATCATGCTAACATGTTCTGGTTTTAATTTTTCACCATCAAGAATTACTTCACCGCTATCGGGCATTGTGATTTGATTAATGATTCGAATGAGAGAGGTTTTTCCGGCGCCATTAGGACCTAGAAGTCCGTATATGCTCCCTTTTGGAACAGTTAAAGATACTTCATTGAGCGCGGTATAATTACCATATTGCTTAACAACTTGTCTTACTTCGAGAATATTACTCATGCATTTAATAATTTGTTGCTCCTGATTAGTCTGATTGACAAAGAGTGTGTAAAAGTAGCTATTTGCAGAAAAAAGAATGTTAAAGAAAACAAAAAACCCACCCTTATTGTAACACAAGGATGGGAAAAATTGCTATGAAAAAGAAATTACTTGTTTCCAAGTAATACTCAAATGTAAAACTATTTTTTATATTATGAAAACATATCTTTTACTTTTTCAAAAAAAGATTTATCACTTTTTTCGGGATTTGGTATAAAATTTTCATCGGTTAAAGATTTTTCAAAAAACTGTCTTTGCTCTTTAGATAATGTTTTAGGAGTCCATACATTTACATGTACTAATAAATCACCATTTCCATAACTATTTAAACTTGGAATTCCTTTTCCTTTCAGACGTAATATTTTACCCGATTGTATACCCTCTTCTAGTTTAATTCTCACTTTTCCGTTTACGGCATCTATTTCTTTCGAAACTCCCAAAGCAGCTTCGGCAATGCTGATGTATAAATCATAATGAAGATTTTCACCTTCCCGTTTTAAAAACTCGTGTTCTTGTTCTTCAATAACTACTATTAAATCGCCTGCTATTCCGTTACCTGGCGCGTCATTTCCTTTTCCAGAAACTTTTAATTGCATCCCATCTACTACTCCAGCTGGAATTTTAATGGATACCGTTTCATCTTCTAGAATCATTCCATGTGAGTCGGCATTGTTGGGTTTGCTTTCAATTGTTTGTCCTGTTCCTCCACATACATGACAGGTTGTAGCCGATTGCATTCTACCCAAAATTGTATTAGTCACTCGCAATACTTGTCCTTGTCCGTTACAAGTTGAACAGGTTTTATATTTTACTCCTTGAGCTTGGATTTTCCGTTTAACTTTTACTTTTTTCTCAACACCATTGGCAATTTCTTCTAAAGTCATTTTCACTTTTATGCGGAGATTACTTCCTTTCACACGACGTTGTCCACCTCCATTTCCACCGAAACCACCAAATCCTCCACCACCGAAAGCACCTCCGAAAATATCTCCAAACTGACTGAAAATATCATCCATATTCATATGGTGTCCGCCTCCAAAACCTCCTGCCCCATCAAAAGCAGCGTGACCATATTGATCATATTTAGCTTTTTTATCAGGATCACTCAGTACTTCATAGGCTTCAGCAGCCGTTTTGAAGTTCTCTTCAGCTTCTTTATTTCCCGGGTTTTTATCAGGGTGAAATTCTATTGCTTTCTTTCGGTAAGCTTTTTTTATTTCATCTGCAGTAGCGTTTTTGGAAACACCTAATATTTCGTAAAAATCTTTTTTGCTCATACTCTTAATTTATTGACCAATTACCACTTTTGGAAAGCGAATAATTTTATCACCCAATTTATATCCTTTTTCAACTACATCAACAATTTTGCCTTTAAGCTCATCACTTGGTGCTGGGATTTGTGTAATGGCTTCAGCAAAATCAGCATTAAAAGCATCTCCTATTCTAATATCAACTTGCTCTAACCCTTTTGCAATTAATGTTGTTTTAAGTTTTTCATGAATTAATTCAACTCCTTTCAATAAAACCTCATCATCAGATTTCGCTATTTGAATCATGGCTCTATCAAAATCGTCTAAAACTGGCAACATGGCTTGTAACACTTCTTGATTGGCAGTTTTAAACAAATCAATACGTTCTTTTATTGTTCGCTTTTTAAAATTTTCAAATTCAGCAAAAAGGCGAAGAAATTTATCTTTTTCTTTGGCTAAATCCTCTTCCAATTTAGCTTCAACAGTAAGTTCTTCAGCTGTTTCTACTTCATTAATCACGTTTTCCATTTCGTTTTCAATAGGTTCTTTATCCGTGTTTTCCGTATTCATTTCTGTCTTATTTTTAAAAATATTTTTAATTTTCATTTTCGCTGTTTGGATTGCAAAAGTACTGCCATTTCTTTAAAAATGTCAAATTGTCACCATTTTTATTGACTTAAATGGCTCTTATTTTAAAAAATAAATCATCTTAACAAACTTTAATAAAACTTTAAGACTATTACATTTACGATTTGGTTAGATTTGTTGATATAATTAATGAAACATACAATTAGGTTAGCTTACAACTGTAAAAATTATTAATTCAAAAAATCTTTATAGAAAAAAAAGTGTTGTTCATTTGAACAGCACTTTTTTTTTAAGATTTTAATTTAATGCTCCATTCAAAATCCATTTCGGAAACTTGATCCCCTTTTTCATCTATACCTATGGATTTTAACCAAATAGTTTGTCCTTCTCCTGAAGAGATTGTTCTTTGAATTGCTTCTTCTACTACATGACCATCATTACAGAAAAACGTAATTCTACCAGTGGCTTTTTTAGTATAATTTCCTTTGATATTAGCAACTAACATAGATATTTTTTCTTTGCTATCTCTAATTTGCAACATTACTAATGCACCTGTAGTGAGCTCAGCGGCCATAGCTTGTACCGCAAAGTACATGGAATTAAATGGGTTTTGATTGAACCAATGATGTTTTACTGTTGCCTCACATTTCTGTTTTGAAATAGCCTTAACTCTTACACCACACCAAAAGGCTGAGGGTAATTTAAAAAATAAAAATGTGTTTAATTTAAAAGGAGAAACTTCCATGAGTGCTTTATTTTGCTATAAAAATACTAAAAAAAGAATGGGTATAGTTAAAAACAGACTCTTCTAGCGGTAGTACTATAGATGCGAATGAACTTTTAGTTAATGATGTAACTGCTGAAGCCACGAGTGGTAGCGCAACAAATGTTCACCCTGGAGTTAGTTTAAGTGCAAAAGCTTCGAGTGGAAGCTCAATAGATTATGATAGCAACCCCAAAACAGTCTCCAAAGAAGAAAGTTCGGGCGGAAGCGTTTCCAAAGAATAAGTTAATAAAACATCGCAATGAAAATTGGGATGTTTTTTTTTATATTTTTGACACTCGAGACCTATAGGTCGAATTTTACGAAGTAAAAACAAACAGTGTCACCTACATGAAAAAAATTATTCTACTAAGTTTTATTTTCTTGGCTACTGCTTCTTTTAGCCAGAAGAAAGATAAAATAAAAGGCTCTAAAATTGTTAAGTTAGAACAAAAAGAAATCGAAAGTTTCGAAAGCATAGAAGTGGAAGACAACCTAGAAGTTTTCTTGGTAAAAGGAAACGAATGTGCCCTAGAAATTGAAGCTGACGATAATTTAATCGAATTTGTAGACTATAAACTCGCCGGAAATAACCTTAGAATTTCTACTTCCAAAGATATTTCAAGCTATAAAAAATTGAGTGTTCGTATAACCTATACCGATAAATTCAATATGGTTATTGCCAAAGACGAAACTAATGTAACAGCTTTATCTGATGTTGTTTTGGACAATATCACCTTTAAGAGTTTTGACTATGCCAAATTGTTTCTGAATGCCAAAACAAAAAACTTCACTTTGATGGCCAACGATAAATCAAAAGTAGAATTGAATTTGAAATCTGAAAAAACAGCCATCGACTTAAGCAAAAGTGCTACTGTAAAAGCGCTGATTTCTTCAAACGAAATGCGATTTGACATGTATCAAAAAGCTTCAGCAGAAGTTGAAGGTGATATCAACGATTTAAAACTTCGCTTAGATAATAACACTGATTTCACTGGAAAAAAATTAGCTGCTAAAAATGCCACCATAGAACTAACAGCCTATGCTGAAGGCAGCATTAGCGTTAGCAATATTGCAACTATAGATGCATCTGGCAACAGCGAATTAGAATTATTTGGTGAACCTATAAAATATGACATCAAACACTTCACCGATAGTGCCATTCTTAGGAAAAAACCAACACCTAAATAAAACAAAAAATCCCGAATATTTCGGGATTTTTTTGTTTTATATTTTAATATATTAGTCTTTTGAAGCCAAATAACGTTCAGCATCCAAAGCAGCCATACAACCCGTTCCAGCAGCAGTAATCGCTTGACGATATACATGATCGGCAGCATCACCCGCTACAAAAACGCCCGCTACATTGGTTTTAGAACTTCCTGGTACATTGACAATATAACCCGTTTCGTCCAAGGTAATATAGTCAGCAAAAATATCTGTATTAGGTTTGTGCCCAATGGCTACAAAGAACCCAGTAGCTGGTATTATAATTTCTTCTCCAGTAGTTTTGTTCAACGCTTTTACTTCGTTCACCACTTGTCCGTCACCAATCACCTCAACAGTATCATGATTCATTAGTATGGTAATATTCTCCGTTTTGCGAACGCGCTCTTCCATAATTCTAGATGCTCTGAATTTCTCGCTACGAACCAACATAGTAACTTTTTTACACAATTTAGATAAATAATGAGCCTCTTCACAAGCCGAATCTCCTGCTCCAACAATCACTACTTCTTGATTTCTATAAAAAAAGCCGTCGCAAACCGCACAAGCAGAAACCCCACCACCGGTTTGTAAATAATGTTGCTCAGAAGGTAAACCCAAATATTTAGCTGAAGCTCCAGTAGATATAATTACCGTTTCGGCATGCAATTCAAT